>DATCOF010000318.1:0-32399 GCA_036564845.1 Chitinophagaceae bacterium
TAGTCTAAATTTGATCTCATAATTTTTATAAAATGGAAACAGGATACGATTTCGGGATGATAGGGCTTGGTGTTATGGGAAGTAATCTTTTACTTAACATGGCAGACCACGGTTTTAAAGTAATCGGTTACGACAAGAATCCTGATAAGACTGCAATGTTTGAAAAAAGCGCAACACCAAATACAGTTGTAAAAGGTGTAAATACTTTGCAGGAGATGATCGCTCAATTGCAAAAGCCAAGAAAATTAATGATGCTTGTCCCGGCCGGAAGTATTGTGGACAGTGTGATTGGTGAATTGATTCCTTTGCTGGAAGAAGGCGATATAATTATTGATGGAGGAAATTCACACTACACTGATACTTTGCAACGCATAAATTTTTTAAAAGATAAGAAGCTGCATTTTATGGGCATTGGAATTTCAGGAGGTGAGCAGGGAGCAAGGCTTGGCCCAAGTATTATGCCCGGCGGAGATTTGGAAGCTTACAAAGAAGTCGAACCTTTATTAAAGGCGGTTGCAGCAAAAGTTGATGACCAGCCATGTGTTGCGTATTTGGGAAATGATGCTGCGGGCCATTATGTAAAAATGGTGCACAACGGAATTGAATATGCCATCATGCAATTGATAAGTGAATGTTATGATGTATTGCGTAATGGCCTCGGGCTAGATAATGATGAATTGCATACCATATTCGCCGAATGGAATAATGGAGAAATGAAATCTTTTCTTTTAGAGATTACAGCAGATATTTTTTTACAGAAAGATGATAAAAGTGATGCAATGCTTATTGATAAAATTCTTGATAAGGCCGGAGCAAAAGGAACAGGCAAGTGGACATCAGAAGCGGCGCTGGATTCAGGCGAACCCATACCTGCAATTGACATGGCTGTAATGGTGCGAAATGTTTCTGCATTAAAAGATGAACGAACACAAGCGAATAAATTATATCATCCTGAAGTAAAAAAAATTAATACTCCCAAAGAAGAAATAATTGCGCAGTTGCACGATGCATTATTTTTTGCAACTATTATCAGCTATGCGCAGGGAATGGCTTTATTATGTAAAGCGTCGGCGGAATTAAAAATGGATATTCCTTTGCCGGAAGTAATAAGAGTGTGGACAGGCGGCTGCATCATCCGTTCAGGACTTTTAAATTTATTTGGAGATGCGTTCCAAAAAAATCCACAACTGCAAAATTTATTGCTTGATGAAGATATTGCAACAACACTTTCTGCAAAACTGCAAGGTTTGCGAAATGCAGTAGCCGCGGCTATTTCCAATGATTATCCCGTTAACGGATTGTCTGCATGTTTAAATTATTTTAATGCTTACTGCAGAGAAAAATTACCAACAAACTTAATACAGGCACAAAGAGATTATTTCGGTTCACATACGTATGAAAGAATTGATGCGGCAGGAGTGTTTCATACAGAATGGGAAAAAGTCTGAACTAAGATTTATAGGATTAATTGATTTTAGGATTATAATAGAATTGATTTTAAAATGATATATGAACAACTGACACATAAAATTATTGGTTGTGCTATGAAAGTGCATAGCACGATTGGCAATGGTTTTCAGGAAGTGATTTATCAAAGAGCATTGGCAATCGAATTCAATTATGAAAAATTAAATTTTACACGTGAACATGAAATGCAGATATATTATAGGAATGAAGAAATTGGAACAAGAAGAGTTGATTTCTTTGTAGAAGAAAACATAATGGTAGAATTTAAAGCAATTACTCATCTTGAAGATGTACATCTTGCACAGGCGATGAATTATTTAGAAGCGTATAAGTTGCCTGTTGGACTTCTTATTAACTTCGGCTCAAAAAGTATGGAATTTAAAAGAGTTTATAATTTACATCATCCGCTAAATAACGAATTTGTAAAAAACAATCCTAAAATCAATTAATCCTATGAATCATAGTTCAGACAAAAAACAATTATCTCCAACCATTTTTTTTATTTTCGGCGGAAGTGGCGATCTTAATTATCGTAAGCTTACTCCTGCTCTATATAATTTATTTCTTGAAAAATTAATGCCTGAGAAATTTACTATTGTTGGCATCGCACGCTCGGAGTATACAGATGATGCATACAAGCAACATTTAAAAGAAGGCATTGATAATTTTTCAAGAAACAAAGATGAGAATGGAAACTGGAAAACTTTTTCTGACCATATAGATTATGTGCAGATGGATATCGCTGATGAAAAAGCTTACCAGCAAATTGAAGACATTGCAAAACAAAAAGAGCAGGAATTCGGCCAACATCCGATCGTAATATTTTACATGGCTGTTGCGCCACAACTGGTACCGGCCATTGTAAAAAATCTTGCCACACTACATCTTTGTTCTGATGTGAAATGTTCACGCATTGTTGTGGAAAAACCTTTTGGCCATGATCTTGAGAGTGCCAAAGAAATGAACAAACTTTTATTGGGATCTTTTGAAGAAGAACAAATTTTTCGTATTGATCATTACTTGGGAAAAGAAACTGTGCAAAATATTTTAGCGCTGCGTTTTGCCAATGCATTGTTTGAGCCGATATGGAATAAAAATTATATTGATCATGTGCAGATCACATCTTCTGAAACCGTTGGTGTGGAAGGACGTGGCGGATATTATGAAACCTCAGGCGCATTAAGGGATATGGTTCAAAATCATATTCTTCAATTGCTTTGCATGACGGCCATGGAAGCGCCGGTAAACTTTGATGCCAATGAAATAAGAAATAAAAAAGTAGATGTACTTAATGCCATACGAAAAATTCCTAAAGAAGAAGTGTATGATTTTGCAGTGCGTGGGCAATACGGCAGCGGATGGATGCAGGGAGAAAAAGTGCTATCATATCATGAAGAGGGAGATGTAAAACCTGATTCAACAACTGAAACATTTGCAGCAGTAAAATTTAATATTGATAACTGGCGCTGGCAGGATGTTCCTTTTTATGTGCGTACCGGAAAACACATGCACGAAAAAACAACCGTCATCACCGTACAGTTTAAGCCGGCACCGCATTTTTCTTTTCCTGTAGAAGCTGCTGAAACATGGCGCCCCAACAGGCTTTCGATAAGTATTCAACCTGAGATGGATATTTGTTTACGCTTCCAGGCAAAACGCCCCGGACAGGAAATGATCTTAACTCCTGTTGATATGATCTTTAATTATAAAGATGCATATGATGGCAATGAACCCGAAGCGTATGAAACACTTTTGTATGATGTTATGGAAGGTGATGCAACATTGTTTATGCGTGCAGACCAGGTAGAAGCTGCATGGAAAGTGGTGATGCCCATCATTGAAGTTTGGCAGGAAAGAAAACCTTTGGACTTCCCCAATTATTCTCCTTACTCATGGGGGCCCGAAGATGCTGAAGCATTGATAGCACGGGATGGACATAACTGGATATCAGCACCGCATAAAAAAAGTAAAAAAAGTATATAAAGTAAATAGGTTTATAAAGTATATAAAATAGATGCATTTATTTATTTACAAAGATGCCCGGGAAACTACAACTGCTTTGGCGGATTGGATAATATTATTAATAAAAAAAACACTGGAAGTAAAGGATTGCTTTACGATTGCGTTATCAGGAGGAGAAACACCCAAAAAATTATATCAAATAGTAGCATCAGATGCGTACCGTGAAAAAATAAACTGGAGCAGGCTTCATATTTTTTGGGGAGATGAAAGATTTGTTCCTTTTAGTGATGATAGTAATAATGCAAAAATGGCTTTTGATAATTTGCTGAGTAAAGTAAATATTCCTTCTGAGCAGGTTCATACAATCTGGACAGATGTAACTCCCGAAGAATCTGCAAAGCAATACGAAAATTTATTGCACAAATATTTTGATGACAGGCAAACAACTTTTGATCTTGTATTACTTGGTATGGGTGATGACGGGCACACACTTTCTTTATTTCCCGGCAATGAAGTTTTGAATGATACTACTTCCTGGGTTAGCGCTGTTACTTCAAAAGAAAAAGGCGAACGAATAACTTTAATGCCTTCTGTTGTAAATAAATCTTCAGCAATTGCTTTTTTAATTACAGGAGAAAACAAAGCAAAAATTTTGCAGGAGGTTTTAGAATCTCAACAACATAATTATCCTGCGCAACTTATACAACCCGTAAATGGTGAACTGTATTGGTTTATAGACGACGAGGCTGCGAAATATATAAAGAAATAACGTCATTGCGAGGAGGAACGACGAAGCAATCTCATATTAGCGAATCAGATTTTAAAACCCAATCCAATATAAGATTGCTTCGTCGTCGTTCCTCCTCCTCGCAATGACGTAATTATTTTATTCAACCGGCTTCACTTCTTTAAATAATTTTATTTGAGAAGTCTCTACTGCAATTTGATAATCCTTCCATTTTGTTGCAAAGAAATTATTTGTTCTTTTTACAACATCGCTAACCAAAAATTCTGCTTCTTCTGCTAAACGAATTTCCTGTGCATCAGGAATTTTATTTTTTCCTGTCACGGCCTGGTTAGCGTCCTGCAGTCTTCCGTACACTGTAACCTGGTATGGCGTGCCGTATCCCTGCTTTTCCTGCTTCTTACCAAAGATATAATTGCGGATATTTTTTATTGAATCTGTCATTGCAGTATTCAATCTTTTTAACGAACCAGTTTGTCTTGCATCAAGACCGGTTAAAGTGGCATCAACTTTTTTTATTGTTTCTTCAGCATCATTTAATTGATCAACAACAGACGATAATCTTGCTGTGCTTTTTTCAAGGCGTTTAATAATTTTCATTCTTGCGTCATACATTTCTCTTGAAACAGGAACGTTAGGATCGCCTTTTACAACGATCATTGTAGAGTCGCTTATGCTTTTAAAACTGATGACTAATTTATACGTTCCTGGATAAACAGGCTGCCCGGGAGGCTCTGCACCACCACCGCCACCAAATCGCCCAAACCTGCCACCACCGGCGCCTGCACCTTCAGGACGAACTTGAGTTGGATCAATAATTCTTTTTACACCTTTCATTTCAAAACCCCAATAAGCCCTGTTAAAGCCTGTGTCAGCCTTTACTCTTAATGTTCTTATCAATTCATTATTTTCATTATAAATTCTTACGGTTGCTGTATCTCCCTGCGCCCTTAAACCAATTCTTGCTCTTGAAGAATCCACCTGCATATTTGCCATATCTTCTCCCTGTCGTGGCATTTTCTTTTGAGTAGTATCAACAATTATTGCAGGCTTTTTGGGAGCGGAATTACTATCAGTTTTTAAAGATGGTTTTACAAAAAAAGAATAGGCTGCTCCTCTGCCCCTGTTCTTTCCTTCATACATTCCCCATGGGCTGCTGTTATAACCTGCGGCAATTTTATAATTTACCATATAAGCTGCCGGTACATCAAATGCGATAAGTTGTTTTGATGGAAGTTGTCCCTTTAACGCAGCCATTTTTCTTAATGGGTGAATGTCATCTAAAATATAAAGTGATCTTCCAAAAGTTGCGATGGCAAGATCAGCTTCTCTTTCCTGTATGGCAAGATCGTAAGTTGAGACTGAAGGATAATCATTTTTAAATTGCTCAAAAGAGTTGCCATTATCAAAGCTTATCCAAAGCCCATGTTCCGTTCCGGCAAAAATTAAATTAGATTCTGCAGGATCCTGGAGTACGCATAATGCATATCCTTTTATATTTTTTCCGTCAAGTATTCTTGTCCATGTTTTTCCAAAATCTTTTGTCCTGAAAATGTAAGGTTTAAAATCTCCCCTGCGATAATCGTTGGCAACAACAAATGCTTCCGCAGCATTGTATTGAGAAGCTCTGATCTGTGGTATCCATGCGCCAACGGGAAGTCCTGGAATTTTTCCGCGGAAGTTTGTCCATGTTTTTCCGCCATCCTGAGTTAACTGCACATTGCCATCATCAGTACCAACCCATATAACGCCTTTTTGTTTTGATGAAGGTGCAATGGTAAGAATGGTTGTATAATTTTCTGCGCCGGTAATATCAATTGAAAGGCCGCCGTTCTCATCCTGCTTTTGCTGATCTTTATTATTGGTTGTAAGATCGGGAGAAATGATCTCCCATGTTAATCCTTTGTTGGTGCTTTTATGCAGGAACTGGCTGCCATAGTAAACTGTTTTTGCATCCAGCGGATCAAGCGCCAGCGCTGCATTCCAGTTAAATCTTAATCTTGTTTGCAGGTCAGGTGCAGGTGGTTGTATCCTTGCTCTTTCACCGGTTGCAATATTATATTTTGAAAGTTCTCCTCCCTGGCTCATGGAGTAAACCCAATTATTATCTTCAGCATCGGGAGCAACATCAAAGCCATCGCCGCCATTTACATCCTGCCACGCAGCATTTTGTATAGGGCCATTGGTCCACTGATAAGCAGGGCCCCACCAGCTTCCGTTGTCCTGCAATCCTCCCATCACATGATAAGGCATTGCATTATCAACGTTGATATGATAAAATTGTCCGAAGGCTAATTGCTCTTCAAACTTCCATGTTTTTCCTTTATCGTGACTGGCAGATAATCCACCATCGCCTCCTTCTAAAATAAAAGAAGGATCGTTGGGGCTGATCCACATAGCGTGATGATCTGCATGGATCTTATCCATCGGTGCAATTACTCTAAAAGTTTTTCCGGCATCTTCTGTTATAGCAATTGGCTGATATAAACTGTATAACCGGTTTTCATTTTTCGGATCAACTCTTATGTCCTGGAAATAAAATGAACGTGTTGTAACGTAGGCTGGGTCGCTGTTTACTAGCTCCCATTTAAATCCGCCATCATCACTTTTATACAATCCATTTTTTGTAGCTTCTATCATTGCATACACTCTTGATGACTGGCTTGCAGAAAATGCAAGTCCAATTCTTCCAAGATCGCCATCAGGTATTCCATCTTCTTTGCCTTGTTTTTTCCATGATTTACCACCATCCAAAGTCATATATAAGCCGCTTCCTTTTCCACCGCTGTTAAAGCTCCAGGGTGTACGCCTGTGCTGCCACATAGCAACTAATAATTTATTTGGATTTGATGGGTCCATTGCCATATCAGCAACGCCTGATGTATCATTTGTATACAAAACTTTACTCCATGTTTCTCCGCCGTCAGTTGTTTTATAAACACCACGTTCAGGGTGCTCAGCATAAGGATTGCCAATTGCTCCTGCATAAACGATGTTAGGATTTGTAGGGTCAATAATTATGCGGTGAATACATTTCGTTTTTTCAAGTCCCATCAGTTTCCATGTTTTTCCGGCATCCAAACTTTTATAAATTCCATCACCAAGGCTTATCGAATTTCTTGGATTGCCTTCACCGGTGCCCACCCACACAACAGATGGATTACTTTGCTGAATGGCAATGGATCCGATATTTAAAGTTGGCTGATCATCAAAAACAGATGTCCATGTGGTGCCGCCGTTCTCAGTTTTCCAAACACCTCCGGAAGCAGCGCCAACATAAATTATATCTGTGTTGGAATTTACAGCATCAATAGTTGTAACACGGCCACTCATTCCTGCTGGGCCTATGTTGCGTGCTTTTAAATTTTTAAAAAAATCAAGATTTGCTTTTTGCGAAAAGCCAATCAGGCAACAGCAAGTAAAAACAAAGAGGAAATATTTTCTCATGAATTTTTTTTAAGGGCTAAATATCCTTAAAAAGTTTAGGCTTATCAAAAAAGAATGGGAGAAGAAGTAGAAAGTAAAAAATTCAAATTAATTTCATTAAAATTATCGGTTATGACCATCATTGGATTTTTAGTGCTCTTACTCATTGCTGCAATTTGCGGAGGAATAGGACAAACCCTTGCGGGCTACGATTTGGGCGGATGCCTTGTATCCATTGTGGTAGGATTTATCGGCGCTTACATTGGTTTATGGATAGCCGCAAAGATGGCGCTTCCACGCTTTTTTGAGATTACTATTGATGGAAAACCTTTTCCAATTATTTGGGCTGTGATCGGCGCAACTGTTTTTACTTTGATAATGGCTTTGTTGCGAAGATTATTTACGGGGCGATCATAACTCTGTCTTCATTTTACATATAATACTAAGGCCTGATTGAATGTCTAAAATCAGATTAGATAAGGTATTTTAAAATCCATCCATTATATTTGAGCTTCACAATTGTTTAAGGAACATGTTCAATCTAATTTTATTTGGCCCGCCGGGCAGTGGTAAAGGTACGCAGTCTGAAAAGCTGACGGCCAGGTATAATCTCAAACATCTTAGTACGGGTGATCTGCTTAGAAGTGAGATACACAACCAAACACCATTGGGAAATGAAGCCAGGAAACTTATGGATAAAGGGCATCTTGTTCCCGATGAAGTGGTGATAGGCATGATAAGTTCTGCATTAGACAGCAATCCAAAATGCGATGGATTTTTATTTGATGGCTTTCCGCGAACATCTGCACAGGCAGAGGCGCTGGACAAATTACTCGAACTTAAAAAAGCGCCAATTGCTGCAATGCTTGCGTTGGAAGTGAGTGAAGAAGAGCTTGTAAAAAGATTATTAAAGAGAGGAGAAACCAGTGGCAGGTCAGATGATAATAATGATATGGTTATTCGTGAAAGAATTGTGCAGTATCATAAAAAAACGGCTCCTGTTGCCGATCATTATATGAAGACAGGAAAGGTTGTGATGGTAGAAGGGGAAGGAGGTGTTGATGAAATCTTTGCAGCCCTTTGTAAAGAAATAGACAGCCGTAAAAATGTAGCAGCATGACAGCGGCAAAAAGAGCTTTTTTAAAAAATGATCTTCTCCTTTTAGTAAATAAATTAAATGGAGATGAAAAAGCAAAGTGGGGAAAGATGAATGCACAACAAATGATTGAGCATGTATCAGCTTTCTTTAAAGTATCTACTCAAAAAATACATTTTCCACTAACAACTCCTGTAGAACA
Organism: Chitinophagaceae bacterium; assembly: GCA_036564845.1. GTDB lineage: Bacteria > Bacteroidota > Bacteroidia > Chitinophagales > Chitinophagaceae > Ginsengibacter. Next base: position 8,899 of record DATCOF010000318.1, read on the forward strand.
TCTGCTTAAATACAAAGAGTTTTTATTGAGTGAAAAAGAGTTTTGCGAAAATACCAAAGCTCCGGTATTGCCCGAAGAGCCTTCGCCACTGCGCTATCCAAACATTCAGGAAGCAAAGGACGATCTTAAAAAAAGTGTAAATGCTTTTTTTGAATTCTTTAAAAACAATTCTTTAAAAACAACTTTACATCCTGCTTTTGGCGAGTTGAATTTTGATGAATGGGTGCAGTTGCATCATAAGCATGTTACGCATCATTTAAAGCAATTTGGATTGATAGAGAATACTCTTACTGCTTAGTTTAATTTCCACTTTTCTATTTTTCTTAACCTCGATTTTTTTATTTTTATCATCAATAATTTTTCTATGAAAATTTTTTTAATTGTTGCATTTGCATTGTATAGTTTTAACTCTGTTGCCCAGGAAGTTCAAAAACCTAAGAAAAATTATGAGTACCAGGATACCCGTAAAAAAACTGAATCGTTTGCAAAACTTCCTGCTGATCTAAAAGCAGAACTTTCTACTTTTACTTTTTCAGGTATTGATGTTGGCATTAAGAAAGAGCCATTACCAAAAGTTTCTTATTCAACTTTCGGTGCAAATTTTATGACCTTTGAAGCACCCGATATTAAAGCAACAATTACCACTGCACCATTTGTTGTTGGAAAACATAAGATGGATTATGATGAAGGATACCTGATAAGGATCGACAGAAAACCTTACTACGGAAATTATAGTATGCTTCCGCAAACATATATCAGCAACATGCAAATAATAATGGGAAAGGATACAGTTGTTATACCTCCTGTAGCCTATGCTGATCTTTATAATTTAAATTTTGCTTATGCAGATAAAGGAACTCAACGAACCACAAATGGAATTTACCGCTCTGCAAATCCTCATAGACTTTATCTCTACCTTTTTTGTAAAGACAATACCGGCAGTTACGAAGTAACATGGATACTTTACGATAAAAAATTTGTGCGCCGTGTATTAGACTACGGATTTATGTAAAGATCTTTCTTCTTTTATTTGACATCCTCCCTGCAACTTAAAATTTAATGGTACAGACTTTGTTTATGGTATCATACTCAAAACAAAAAAAAGGAGGATATAGTTATGAAAAAATTCTTAATGATTATGCTAAGTGGTTTTTTAACCCTTTCGCTAACAGCACAAACACTCACAATTACATTTAATGGTACTAATAGAAACAGAAACTACCAGGTAGTATTGGATGGCACAAGCTATTATTCCAATACCAGCATTGACCCCAACAGTACTAACACCAGTGTTAGTAAAGATATTACACTAACAAATCAACAGTTGGGCGCTCATACCATCGCAATTTACAGGCAGAGAAATAATAGTAATTATAATAATGGCACTAACACTCCAACTTATGGAAATGCAGTTTACTCTAATACATTTCAACTTAGGCAGGGATATGATATGAGTATTACGATTAATGGCAATGGCCAGGTGGTTTTTGCAGAAAACCGGATTAGAAACAACCGTGGTAACAGGGGAAACAATCAACAAAATGTACAGGCAATGTCTGCTGAATCTTTTAACCAGGTATTGCAAAGTGTTCGCAGTAAATGGCTACAATCAGCTAAAATAACAACAGAAAGAGATGCATTTGTAAATACTGAAAATTATTTCACTACTGGCCAGGTAAGGCAGTTATTATTACTTGTAAGTTCCGACCCTAACAGGTTAGCCTTAGCTAAATTAGCTTATCCAAGAGTTACAGACGCAACGGTATTTACACAGGTGTACGGATTGTTTAATTCTACTGCTAGCAGGAATGATCTTGCTAATTTTATCCGCAATAATCCTAATACTGTCAATGCTAATAATAACAACGGTAATTGGGAAAATCGCAGAGAAAATGATCGTGACAACAACAATAACAATAATAACAATCAGTATAGAACGCCAATGGCTGATTACCAATTTAGCCAATTGTTACAAAGTGCCAACAGCCAATATAGCCAATCAAGCAGGGTGGCATCAATTCGTAATGCAATAAGCAATTCAAATACTTATTTCAGCACTTCACAAATAAGACAATTATTATCTATAGTGAATTCAGAAGGAGACAGGCTATCGTTAGCAAAGCTTTCCTATTTAAGAGTGTCTGATCCTGCTAATTTCACTTCATTATACGATCTGTTATATAACCAGGCAAGCAGAAATGATCTTAATAATTATGTTATTCAAAACGGTGGTAGTTCAACCTATAATAACAATACGCAGTACAATAATCGGACAGCAATGAATGATGCTACTTTTTCGCAGGTATTACAGAAAGTAAATAATCATTTTTTACCATGGGATAAAGTTAGAGATGCAAGAGATGCATTTAATAATACATCTTATTATTTCAGCACATCTCAGATAAGACAAATTCTATCTGTGATCCTAACTGAAAATGATAGGCTGGAGTTGGCTAAGCTTGCATGGAGCAGGGTTTCAGATCCAAATTATTTTACACAGCTTTTTGATCTGTTTACAAACCAAGCTAGCAGGAACGATTTGAGTGCATACATCCAGGCTCATCCTTTTTAATCTTACAATCTTATAATATAAAAAAGAGGCTTTGCGGCCTCTTTTTTATTTAAACTTAATTAAATCTTGTATTGACTTCAGTTATATTTTGATCTTTCTACGGGAATGTATTAACATAATAAGATGTGCCGCAATTAATAGCTCGAAAACAATTTCTTTAACGATCATAAGGATGGATTTTAGGATTTACAATTTCAAAGTAGAATATAAACGTATTTAATGGAAAATTATTATTGAAGGGCCTGAAATATCTTTAAATTCCCATTCAGCAATAATTATGACCGGTTTAGTAAGCTTAAATTGAATAATGATGAGCTGCTGTATACTTTTATACTATTAAGAAACAAAAATAAGATCCAGAGTTCTATTACCCCCAAAGTAAAAAATTTTTCCAGGTCTTATTAAAAAACCAAGAATCCGACGATCCAAATAACCGCTTTATCCAATCCATGAAAAACACCAAATCAGGAACACTCTGAAATCTTAAAGGCTTGAAAAACCTAAAAGCCCCGAACCAAAAGATTTACAAAATGCCACCAATTACGGGTGGCATCTTTGCTGTTACCCTGATTAAAACATTTATTGGGGAGCAGCTCCTGCATTCGTTTTACCTTACCCTTTTACAGATCGTGTATTTTCCCATTCGGCAATAATATATACTAATTCGGTAACCTTAAATTGCAAAGCGAGGCCCTGGTATATACTTTTACTATATCAATTATCCATATCCACAGAAAACCAAAAAAATCCAGTAGACTAACAAAAACCGAATTATCCAAATCCATTGAAATAGCCACCAAGGAACACTCTAAAATCTTAAAGGCTTGAAAAACCTCAAAGCCCCAAACCAAAAGATTTAAAAAATGCCGCTCATTCTTGAGGGGCATTTTTGTTTATTGAAAATGAAATTATTTTATCGCCAGCAGGTGATTGTAGGTAAATACTTTTTGTTTTATAGCGAGGTATTGTTTTAAAGAACCGGTCATATTATCACGCCGCACAGTGGAGATAATTCCTGCAGCATGTAATAATTTATTTAGCCATGCCCATCGTTTACACATTTCCTCAAGATTTCTGTACGATACCATCATATTCGCTGTTACATCTTTACTCTCAAAAGATGAAAATCCTGAACCCAATGCATGAGACCGGTGTTCTTCAAATGTGTCAAGATCGGGTATGGCCCATGAATGAAATATCTCTTTTAATAATTCTTCTTTTTCCTTTTCCAAAGGCCGTGCAGTTCGCAAGTTTTCACCAATAAGTAATTTGCCCCCAGGTTTTAAAACCCGGTATGCTTCTTTATAAAATTGAGATTTATCTTTTGCATGACAGACAGCTTCGATCGCCCAAACTACATCAACACTGTTATCTTGAAAAGGCATATTAAAATAACTTGCTTCTAAAAAACTTACATTCTTTATTCCCTTCTTTGCAATAAATTTTTGCATTGTTTCTACCTGCTTAGGTACAATGGTGATGCCTGTAACATTTGCATTATAATGTTCGGCAAGCCACAATGTAGAATGACCTAAGCCACAACCTGCATCAATAATTTTTGTACCCTGTTGTATATTTCCCCATTCGGCCAGCACTTCGTTTGCTCTTATTACGGAGCGATGATGATTCGTTGCTTTTTCATCATAATATCCAAAGTGCAATGCAGGCGTATGTTTTGATCTCCAGTTCCAAACCAATCCATATTCAAATTGTGTATCGCTGTAATATTTTTTTATTGCTTCTGTGCCTAAGGCCGACATAACTGTTTAAAATTTTTGCAATGATAGGATTTACTTTAATGGTATCGATGTCTTATTTAACATGAGGGGAACCGGCACCGTAAGTGGTCTCAATTATTTTTATTGCTCTTCCTTCTTTCACTTTTATAACAAACATATTATCGTAATCATTATCCGGAATAGCGGTGATATTGTGTGGCAGATATAATCCGTTAATCATAAAAATAACAGTATTGCTATGCCCAACAATTAGCGCATTTTTTTTACCGTTGATTATTTTTTGTACAAAAGCAGGCAAAGTATCATTGCCATAATATTGAATGGGAATGCTGATGGAGCTGCTTAATGGTGTTGCTGTTTCAACGGTGCGATTTGTTGCTGTAGAAAAAACTGCTTGGATATTTTTATCTTTCAAAAGATCTTTTAATGCAAGGGCTCTCAGCTTTCCTTCATCAGTAAGATGCGGATCATTTGCAGGCTCAGTGCTTTTTTCGGCATGCCGCACAATGTAGATCTCGTTAGTACTTTTGCAGCTGATGAAAAATAAAACTGATGAAAATAAAATTGCGTAGATAAAAAATTTCATACAATAATTTAGAGGAAGTTACAAAGTATTCTTATTTTAAAGTTTCATAACTGCTTATGCGTCCTCTTTGGATTCCTATATGGAAGAAAGCTCCATTTCTGCGGCTGCTTATACCTGTTATAATCGGAATTTTATTGCAATGGTATATTCAGTTTGACAGGCAACAAATTTTATTTACAGGAGTTTGTTTTGTAATTGCCTTCGCAGCTTTTCAATTATTGCCGCTTGTACTGCGTTATAAATTTAAAGCGATGCAGGGGTTTCTTCTCAACCTCTTATTGATCGTTTTTGGATTATTTATTACGTATCAAAAAGATATTCGTCATACTCAAAATTGGTATGGCAATGTTTATCATGACAGCGATTATATAGTTGCAACCATTAATGAACCATTGATCGAAAAAAATAAATCTTATAAAGCAGAAGTTGGTGTTGATAATATTTTACACAAAGATCAGGTGGAAAATACAACGGGTAAATTAATAATCTATTTCGCAAAAGATGCTGCTGATCCAATGCCATTAAAATACGGCGATAAAATTCTTGTAAGTAAAAAATTGCAGGAAATAAAAAATTCAGGAAATCCCGGCGCATTTAATTATCAGCGCTATTTAGCTTTTCAACAGATATTTCATAATGTGTTTTTAAAAAAGAGCGATTGGGTTTTGCTTGATGGGAAAAATATTAATCCATTCAACCAATTTTTATTTACTGCAAGACGAAAGGTATTAGACATTTTGCAAAAAAATATGCAGGGGCATGATGACCAGCTTTCTATCGCAGAAGCGCTGCTGATCGGCTATACGCAGGATCTTGATAAAGACCTTGTACAGGCTTACAGCAACACAGGTGTGGTGCACATCATTGCAATTTCAGGGATGCACCTTGCCTTGATTTACGTTATGCTGATATGGATATTCAGCAGGATACCATTTATCAAAAGATCAAAGATCATTAAAGTAATTTTTATCTTATCGTGCTTATGGATTTTTTCTTTACTTACAGGTGCCGGAGCCTCTATCTTACGTGCTGCTGTTATGTTTTCTTGCATTGCAATTGGTGAAAATTTTGCACGAAAATCTTCCATTTATAATTCCCTTGCAGCATCAGCATTTATACTTCTTTGTTATAATCCTTACTTTCTGTGGGATGTGGGCTTTCAACTTTCATACCTGGCGGTATTAAGTATTGTAATTTTTCAAAGGCCATTATATCATCTGCTTTATATAAAAAATAAAGGGCTAAATTATTTATGGGCATTAGTTTCCGTTTCCCTTGCTGCGCAAATTTTTACCTTCCCTGTTTGTCTCTATTATTTTCACCAATTCCCAACAATATTTTTAATTGCCAATATCATTGTGGTTCCTTTGTCATCAATTATTTTATATGTTGAAATATTTTTAATTGCACTTACTTGGGTGCCATTTTTGGGGCCACTGCTAGGCAAGCTTACCTGGGGGTTAGTATGGTTCATGAATAAAATTATTTTATGGTTCAACAGTTTGCCCTTTGCTTTGTGGGACAGGATCTCAGCCACTGTTGCATCTACTATAATTTTATATGCATTTATTGCATGTGCAGGTTATTGGCTGTTGAATAAAAATAAACCCGCATTACGATCATCATTATTTTTTTTATTAGTGTTTGTTATTCTCACAGCCTATACAAAATGGCAAACTGCCACACAACAAAAATTAATTGTTTACAATGTTCCCCAACATCAATCAATCGATCTTATAAATGGCAACGCTTATAAATTTATTGGTGATTCGGTTTTATTGGCGGACGGGATGTTACAAAATTTTCATTTAAAACCCGGGAGAATAGCTTTACAACTGAATAAGAAAACCGATTCCGTCCCTGGATTATATGAGAGTAATAGTATTTATCAATTTGGTAATAAAAAAATATTGTTGATTGACAAACCAATTGTATTTGAACAGGGCGGGCAAAAAATAAATGTGGATTATATTATTATTTCAAAAAACCCAAAGCTCTATATCCCACAACTGGCAAAGGTTTTCGGTTGCAACCAACTTATTTTTGATGGGTCTAACAGTTTGTGGAAAATTGCCAAATGGAAAAAAGATTGTGAACAGCTACATTTGCCTTACTATTCAGTTCCCGAGCAGGGAGCATTTATCACAGACCTTTAGTTCACATTACACATGGATAAAAAAATCAAATCTGCCCTCATCTCTGTTTTTAATAAAGATGAGTTACAAAATATTGTCGGGCTTTTACAGTCACTTCATATTACAATTTATTCTACCGGTGGCACACAAAAATTTATTGAAGACCTGGGAGTCTCCTGCATTGCTGTGGAATCTCTCACATCCTACCCTTCTATTTTAGGCGGACGGGTTAAAACCCTGCATCCGTCTATATTTGGAGGCATCCTTGGCAGAAGGGATAATGAGAAAGATGTTGAAGAAATGGCTCAATATAATATTCCCGAAATTGATCTTGTTATTGTTGACCTATATCCTTTTGAAGAAACAGTGCGATCAACTAATGACGAAGCTGCGATCATTGAAAAAATAGATATCGGTGGCCCTTCAATGATAAGAGCTGCGGCAAAAAATTTTAGAGATATAGTTGTAGTCGCTGCAAAAAAAGATTACAAAGAAATTGGAAATATTCTTTCAGAACAAAAAGGCGAAACTACTTTAGAGCAAAGAAAAGATTTTGCAATAAAAGCATTTGATGTTTGCACGGATTATGACATCGCCATCTCTAATTATTTTAATAAAACAGATTTTTATAATCCCTTCTCCGGTGCAAAAAATGTTTTGCGTTACGGAGAAAATCCTCATCAGCAGGCTTTTTTTTATGGAGATATAAATAAAGTTTTTGATCAGCTACATGGAAAAGAACTTTCCTATAACAACCTTGTTGATGTTGATGCAGCAATTCTATTGATGAATGAATTTTCTTCCCCCCCTCTCCAAATGGAGACGGGGACGGGGGGTGAGGTTTTTGCAATTATTAAACATACAAATGTGTGTGGAATTGCGCAAAGGCAAACCTTGAAACAGGCGTGGGATGCGGCTTTGCAGGGAGATCCAGAAAGCGCATTTGGCGGTGTATTAATTACGAATGCTGAAATCGATGAAGAAACAGCTTCTGCGATCAACGAATTATTTTTTGAGGTTTTAATTGCTCCATCTTTTAATGAGGAAGCATTACGAATATTAAAAGGAAAAAAGAACCGCATTCTTCTTCAATATAAAAAAAGTGTTTCTTCTGCACATCAATCCAAATCAATTTTAAATGGTATGCTTACTCAACAAAATGATGTTGGGAATTATCTTGAATGGAAAGAAGAAGGAGGAAGATCATCAACACAAAATGAAAAAGAGGACCTGGTTTTCGCCAACATAGTCTGTAAGCATTTAAAAAGTAATGCGATTACACTTGTAAAAAATAGACAACTTATCGGGAAGGGTTGCGGACAAACTTCACGGGTCGATTCTCTGCGACAGGCGATTGAAAAATCTAAACAATTTAATTTTGATCTGGATGGTGCTGTGCTCGCAAGCGATGCATTTTTTCCTTTTGATGATTGTGTAAAGATCGCACATGCTGCAGGCATCACTGCTTTTATACAACCCGGCGGATCTATACGGGATAAGGATTCCATTGATTACTGCAAACAAAATAATCTTGCAATGGTTATAACAGGCATGCGCCATTTTAAACATTAGCGTAATGCAAAAATATTTCACGCAAAAATATTATGCTGATAAAAGGCAGTCTGCTTCCACAAAAAATAAAGCGATGTGGGCTTTGGTGTGGGTGAGTTTTGCCTGGGGCACTACGTGGCTGGCATCAAAAGAAGCTGTAACCAATATGCCTGCTTTGCAAATGATAGCAATCAGGCAATTGATTGGAGGAGCATTATACATCGGATTTTTTATTTTTAAAAAACATCCATGGCCAAAGGGGAAACAATGGATCGTTATTCTTGTTCTTAGTTTTTTAACTTTTATGCTAAGCAATACGCTAAGTACATGGGGAGTAAAATTTATTCCGAGCGGACTGGGCGCAATTATGGGAGCTATCTTTCCATTATGGCTTGTTATCATTACAATGTTTCAGGGAAAGCGTTTGCCTAACCAGGCAATGATGGGATTGTTGTTAGGCTTTGGCGGTGTATGTATTATTTTTTATGAACACCTTAAAGAATTTCTAAATCCTGATTTTAGATTTGGGATCCTGTTATCATTAACGGCAACAATTTCGTGGGCATTCGGAACATTGTACACAAAGCAGGAAGCAATAAATTTTAATCCTTATTTCAGTCTTGGATTTCAAATGCTTATTTCGGGAATAATAGTTATGTCAATCGCACAAACAACAGGTAACACGATAAAATTTTCAGAGATACCGGCATCCACATGGTGGGCTATAAGCTATCTTGTTGTTATTGGTTCTGTGTTAACTTTTGTTGCATACATTTATTCGCTGCAACATTTACCAACAGCCCTTGCATCCATATATGCCTATATAAACCCAATAGTGGCGGTACTTTTAGGCGCTGCCCTGCTTAATGAAAAGCTTACTATTTTTATTGCAATAGGTGGCGCTATTACAATAGCGGGAGTATATCTTGTAAACAACAGTCTCAGGAAAAAAATGATTTTCGGACCAGCAGAACCTATCAATTAAGAGACTTTAGTGTGGTCTTTAAATTTTAAGATAGTTCACAGGGATGGGCTAAAGCTTTTATTTTTTTAATCTTTGTTTCCACATTTCATTAAATGTCTTTGGGCTGAAGTGTAGCTCACTCCTGTGTTTTTGCCAGCCTTTAAAAATTTTATTTACTAACCAGTTCTTCATTTTGCCATTGCTCATGTTCATCATGCCTCGGTTTAAGGATGCGGTCTTCCACACTTTCCAGGCTAATCTTTCAGCCATCGAACTATCACCTTCTTCCACTGCTTCATTCCTGTTCTCCAAAAGCAATTCATGTAAATTTATTTTTACTGCACAAACTTCTGTGCAGTTACCACAGAGAGACGAAGCATAACTTAAATGTTTGTATTCGGCCATGCCTTGTAAATGTGGAGTGATAACACTTCCTATCGGGCCGCTGTAAGTTGCTCCGTAAGTATGCCCTCCGATATTTTTATAAACAGGGCATGCATTTAAACAGGCGCCGCATCTTATGCAATAAAGACTTTCTCTTTGTTTTGGATTAGCTAAAATATTTGTGCGGCCATTGTCAAGCAGGATCACATACATCTCTTCCGGACCGTCAGTTTCATTTGGTTTTCTTGGCCCGCTGATGATGGTATTGTAAACAGTAATTTTTTGACCGGTACCATATGTTGCAAGCAAGGGCCAAAATAATCCGAGGTCAGTTATGGAAGGAAGCATTTTTTCTATACCTACAATTGCAATATGTGTTTTTGGGAAAGCAGCGCTCAGCCTGGCATTGCCTTCATTTTCTGTAACAGCAATGCTGCCCGTATCACTGATAATAAAATTGGCGCCTGTAACTCCAACTTCTGCCTGAACATATTTTTCGCGAAGTTTTTCTCTGGCAACTAATGTGAGTTCTTCCGGCGTAAGTTTTGGATCGGTTCCTAATTTTTCTGCAAATAGTTTTGCTACATCCTCTTTGCTTTTGTGCATGGCGGGTGTAACAATATGGTAAGGCGCTTCACCATCTAATTGCTGTATATATTCACCAAGATCTGTTTCAACACTTTCAATTCCATTTTTTTCAAGAAAAGGATTCAGATGAATTTCTTCAGTAACCATGCTCTTGCTCTTCACAAGTGTCTTGCATTTTTTTTCTTTACAAATAGCTAAGATCTCATCCAACGCATCCTGTGCGGTTGAAGCATAAATAAGTTTACCGCCGTTTTTAATAAAATTCATTTCAAACTGTTCCAGCATCTGGTCCAATGTTTCAATGGCTTTCCATTTTACATTCTTTGCTCTTTCTCTTGCAAGGTGAACATCGCTGAACTGGTGTTTCCCCTGTGGTACCACTGCATCATACCTTGCGATGTTGAAATTTATTTTTTGACGATGCTCAAGGTCAGCGCTTTTGATTGTACTTTTTGCTTTGAACGTTGATGATGATTCTGACATAATTTTTTTAAGATTTTAGCACCTGCAATTCTTTACCAATTTTTGTAAAAGCCTCAATGGCTTTATTAAGATGTTTCTTTTTATGAGCAGCACTAATTTGAACACGGATACGTGCCTGTCCCTTTGCAACTACAGGGAAGAAAAAACCGATCACATAAATTCCTTCTTCTAAAAGTTTAGCTGCGAAAGTCTGTGCCAGCACTGCATCATACAACATTATCGGAACTATAGGGTGATCCCCAGGCTTGATATCAAAACCTGCAGCTGTCATTTTCTTCCTGAAATATTTTGTATTTTTTTCCAGCTTATCACGCAGCTTTGTTGTTTCGCTAAGCATATCAAATACTGCTATTGAAGCGCCAACGATACTGGGCGCTAAACTGTTACTAAATAAATAAGGCCTGCTGCGTTGGCGCAACATTTCAATAATTTCTTTTTTGCCACTGGTGAAACCTCCGCTTGCACCGCCTAATGCTTTTCCTAATGTTCCTGTGATGATATCTATCCTTCCCATCACATTTCTATATTCATGTGTGCCTCTTCCGTTCTTGCCAAGAAAGCCACTGGAGTGACTTTCATCGATCATCACAATGGCGTCATATTTATCAGCAAGATCACATATCACATCAAGTTTTGCAATTGTTCCATCCATGCTGAAAGAACCGTCAGTAACAATTATGCGGCTTCTTAAACCTGCGGCTTCTTTCAATTTATTTTCAAGATCTTCCATGTTGTTATGCTCATAACGCAACCGTTGCGACTTGCATAATCTTACACCATCAATAATGCTTGCATGATTTAAAGCATCAGAAATTATTGCATCCTGCTCACCAAATAATGGTTCGAACACGCCGCCATTTGCATCAAAACAAGCTACATATAATATTGTATCTTCTGTGTCTAAAAACTCTGAAATCTTTACCTCAAGCTCTTTATGAATATCCTGTGTGCCGCAAATGAAACGTACGCTGCTTAAGCCGTAACCTCTTTTATCAATATATTTTTTAGCAGCCTTAATAACTTTAGGATGCGATGATAAACCAAGGTAATTGTTGGCACAAAAATTTAAAACGCTTTTGCCATTCACGGTAATTTTTGCTCCCTGCTCACTGGTAATTATTCTTTCATTTTTATAAAGCCCTGCATCTTTGATCTCTTCTAATTCAGCGCCTATGCGCTTAACAAATTTTGTGTTCATAAAACATTATTATCTTCCACAAACCTACATGAAATTGAGAAAAGATACCCTCTAAATCCCGAATAATCGGGACTTACGAAAGCCTAAAAAGAAATATGCCTTATTTCAAAGCCTGATGAATTAAATTAACTTCAAAATATTATTCGCAAAGTCCATCCGCCAGTTGGCGGAAGGATTTAGGAGGGTTGTAACATTTTACTTTAGCTGCACGTATAACTACAAATCAATGCTTATCAGAGTAATTGTAAATTGCCAATTTAAATGACTGAAAAAGAGTATAACCACTGTGTGAGCCAGTATGCTGATAATGTGTATCGCTTTATCCTCAAAAATCTTGGGCATAAAGAAGATGCGCAGGATGTGGTGCAAACCGCTTTTGAAAACAATGGAAATATAATTGTCTGATATTTTTAAAGTGTGCTGGTAACTTATCTGCTGAATCAATTGTATCTGTTGGGTTTGTAGCTTGTCTAAGTAGCGATACACTTTTTCTACGTCTATGATAATGCCCTTGTATTTAAAAATATAATCAACCGTTTTTAGTTTGCTTATCGGATACACCAATCGGGCAATGACCAGGTGGCGAAATAATTCATCCGGTATTTTATCAAACCCAATCTCGTCAAAGAGCTTACCCAATAAGAGTTCCGGGCCAGTTAATTTAAAATCTTCTACGCCATTGAAAAAAATATCTATCAATTCTTTCTCCTTATCGTTATCAAAAGGTAATTTCTGTTGACCGGTAATACTTTCAATTTCTTTTTTGCCTTCTTTATAAAGCCGCTCAATCTCTGCTGGTTCTTTAGAACTTCCTATCGTACGATACAATTCATATATTCCAGAGCTTTTATCAATAATCTGGATGCTGACAACTCCGCCTTTTTTTTCTTTCTCACGAACATCCCGCTAAAATACAGCAGGGACACCAAGACGAAAAACACTTTTGTAGTATCGACAAGGGTTTCAGAAGATTTTTTTGCAGTTTTTTATGGCACCGAGGAAGTCAGGAAAATTTGTGTTATAAGAATAATGTTACACCGGGCAGTGCTCATGATAGTTATGTAAAACGATCGGCTCTCTTTCAAAATCGTAACCGGCATATTGTTTTATAATTTCGTCAAGCACTGCCTCTATTTCTACAGGCTCTTTTAAAGTAACAAGTTTGCCTCTGAACTCTTTTATGTTAGGCATGCCTTTAAGATAATTTGCATAATGCCTGCGCATTTCATTGATGCCAACAATCGGCCCTTTCCATTCAACAGATCTTCTCAAATGATTTTTACAAACGTCCACTCTCTCTTCAATTGTTGGCGGCGCTAATACTTCGCCGGTGGCCACATAATGTTTTATTTCATTAAATATCCACGGATAGCCAATAGCTGCACGGCCGATCATAATGCCATCCACACCATATTTATTTTTATACTCCAGGGCTTTTTGCGGCGAATCAATATCACCATTTCCAAAAATGGGAATGGTAATTCTTGGATTTTCTTTTACCCTTGCAATCAGCTCCCAGTCTGCTTCTCCTTTATACATTTGTGTTCTTGTTCTTCCATGTATAGCGAGTGCCTTTATGCCGATATCCTGTAAACGTTCTGCAACCTCTTCAATATTTTTTGTGTTGTCATCCCAACCCAATCTTGTTTTTACAGTAACCGGAAGATTGGTGCTTTTAATTACTGCATCAGTTAACCGTATCATCAACGGAACATCTTTTAATACGCCTGCACCTGCACCTTTGCACGCAACTTTTTTTACAGGACATCCAAAATTAATATCAAGAAGATCAGGATTTGTTGCATCAACAATTTTTGCTGCCATGGCAAGACTGTCTTCATCACCACCGAAAATTTGTATGCCTACCGGTTTTTCATAATCAAATATGTCAAGCTTTTTTCGGCTTTTTATCGCATCTCTTATCAAACCTTCGCTGCTGATAAATTCAGTGTACATCAGGTCGGCGCCATTATCTTTACACACAGCCCTGAATGGTGGATCGCTTACATCTTCCATCGGTGCAAGCAGCAAAGGAAATTCAGGAAGTGATATGTTACCTATATTAATCATTATTCAAAATAGTAAACGTGAAATTCGGATCATGAATTGTTGACCACATAAATTTTTACATCGTACTTCTTACATCGTACCCCGTAAATAAAATGGCTGTAAATTTACGCACTTATAATTTAATGATATGATGCCCGACTATAACCCAAGGAATATAAGATATCCTTCACAACTGGCGATTTTACTGGGGCTCACAGGCGGCGGACTTATCATTACAGCGATGGCAAGCTTTGCAATATGGAGCATGATGACCGGGCAACCTTTTCCATTAAAGGAAGAAGATATTTTGCAACCCAAATATTACAATGTAAATATGGTGCTGCAGGCAGTATCAACATTTTTTATTTTTTTTGTTCCTGTTCATTTTTTTGCCGCAATCTGTTACAGGAAACCGTTACAGTATATGGGCTTTAATTTTCGGTTCAATTTCAAGCAGGTTTTATTGGTGATCGGAATTTTGATACTTACGTTTCCATTATCGGGCTCATTAGGTACGCTAAATAAAATTCTACCTATATCACAATATTGGGCGGATAAATTTAAAGCCATGGAATTTGCCAGAGAAGCGCAGGAAGCTGCTTTGATAAATATAAATTCTTTTTCAAAATTTATTATTTCATTACTTGTTATTGGCCTTTTGCCTGCCGTTTTTGAAGAAACATTTTTCCGGGGAGGGGTACAAAATCTTTTGACAAGATGGTTTAAAGGCCCATGGGTTGCAATTATTTTTACGGCAATTATTTTTAGCCTGATACATTTATCCTTCTATGGATTTTTGGTACGATTTGCGCTGGGCATGGTTTTGGGATTTATATTTTATTACAGCGGAAGCCTGTGGATGAATATTTTATTGCATTTTCTTTTTAATGGCATACAGGTTACAGCCTTGTATGTAATGACGATGAATGGCGTAAAAGATAAAAATGTAGAAGATAATTTTCCTATGTGGGTAGGTTTGATCGCATTGGCATTATTGGTTTATTTGTTCAAACTATTCAAACAAACTTCTGCCGCTAAGCAGTCACAATATGTTGAAGAGATAACACTCGATGACGAGTTTCATAACTGGACTGCAAACAATTCATAGATGGCATTTAATCTACAAACCTTTAAAACGCGGGCACTAACTGCAATTGTTTTTGCAATTGTAATGTTGGTAGGATTATTATGGAATCAATGGAGTTTTATTATTCTGTTTACAATTATTCATTTTGGTTGCTGGTTGGAGTTTATCAAATTATTAAAGAAAATAAACCCCAAAAGGTTTATGTATTATTTGCCATTGGGATTATTGTACATAACTATACCTAGTTTAGTAATGATGTATCTCTTTTATGAAAATGTTGATTACCATATTTTGACATATAAATATTCCCCGATTATTCCCTGCGGAATTATTTTTTCAATTTGGATAAACGATACCATGGCTTATATAGTTGGTTCATTTATCGGCAAAACTCCATTTTCAAAAATATCACCAAAGAAAACATGGGAAGGAACAGCAGGTGGTGCCCTTCTCTGTGTTGCAGTAATTGCACTATTAGGTTGGTGGACTAAATTTTATACAATAAAGGATTGGATTTGTATTGCAGCAATCTGTGCCGTCTTTGGTACGCTCGGCGATCTTTTAGAAAGCAAATTAAAACGTATGGCGCAGGTAAAAGATAGTGGCAGCCTAATGCCCGGCCATGGCGGCTTTTTAGACAGGTTCGATTCCCTATTAATTGCAACGCCATTTGTGTGGGTGTATGTTTATTTTTTTATAAGATAATAATACATTTTCTCTGCCTGCACTGATTTATATTTGCTGTTCAATTTTTTTGAATGAAGATCCATAAAGAAGGATATCGAACTATTATTATCGTTGCCATTTTATTGGGACTTATTAATACAAGTTTCTTTTATTACCTAAGTGATATAATGCCGCTGACAACATGGATAATTGTTATTGCCAGCATTATTGTTTTTCTTTTTGTTGTTTCATTTTTCCGTTCCCCCAAAAGAGAATTTACCATAAGCCATCCTCAAATAATTTGTCCTGCAGATGGCAAAGTTGTAGTGATAGAAGAAATTTTGGACACAGAATATTTTAATGATAAACGTTTGCAGGTTTCTATTTTTATGAGCCCAGCCAATGTGCATCTAAACCGTATCCCCATGAGTGGCGAAGTGGTATACAGTCAGTATCACAAAGGAAAATATTTAGTGGCATGGAATCCTAAGTCTTCTACAGAAAATGAAAGGCACTCAGTTGTTATAAAAAATGATGCAGCAACAATTTTGGTTAAGCAGATCGCAGGCGCTGTAGCAAAAAGAATTGTAAACTATTTAAAGGTGGGGCAGGCGGTTACGCAGGGAGAAGAAATGGGATTTATAAAATTCGGCAGTAGGGTAGATGTGCTCTTGCCAACTAATGCAACTATTGATGTAAAGCTTAATCAGCTGGTAAAAGGCGGTGTTACTGTGCTGGCAACTATTTAAGCCCTTGCCAGACCTTGAAGGTTTTGAAAACCTTCAAGGTCTTTACGATTTTTGAAAGCAGTTACAAATAAATTTACTTTTATATAAATTGATCAATATGAAAAAGATATTTATTGCAGCAATTGCTTTAATGATTTTTAGCTGCAGTTCTAACGATAAAAAAACAACAGAGGATAAAAGTAAAAATGAAGCAGGTGTACAAACTGATAATGGTGGCGTACCCGACACAACCAATGCGATAAATTTAAGCACGCATAAAAAAGATACTGTTCAAAACGCAAAGGATTCAGCGAAATAGTAAATTATATTTTCAATTTCTTTAAATATTCGGCGTCTGTTTTTGAAGCTTCTATAGGTGTAGTGCCTTCATACTTTTCCTGTTCAACAATGTAATATTTCATGCCGTTTTGTTTGGCAACTTTTAGTATGCTTTTAAAATCAATACTGCCAGTTCCCAGGTTTACTGAAACCTCTTTTTCGCTAGGCGTTGCATTCTTTTTCCTGTCTTTAAGATGACATAATCTAAAACGGTTTGGATATTTTTTTAACCATGCAATTGGATCCTGTCCGCCGGTAACCACCCAATAAATATCCATTTCAAAATCTACCAAAGATGCATGAGTGTTTTGCAATAAAACCTGTTCTGCAACAAACCCTGAAGGCCTTTTAGCAAAAGCCTGGTCGTGATTATGATAAGCGAATCTCAGGCCGCGGGCTTTACATATTTCCCCTTTTTGATTAAATGCATCTGCAGCTTTTTTATAATCATCTGCAGTCATCTTTATTTCATCCGTGAGGCTTGGACAGATGAGATATTTCATACCGATAGCTGCAGCCTCATCAGCTTTCTTTTCAAAATCTTTATTGATATCGCAATGGCTTGAAATGATATTCATTCCAAGATCATCCATATATTTTTTAAATTCTGTATTCGTCATTCCCCAAAACATTCCTAATTTATCGTGCTGGTAACTTTCAATTTGTTGATAGCCCATGTCTGCAACCTGCTTTAGAATTCCTTTTGGATCGGCCGGCAATACATCACGCAGAGTATACAACTGCAAACCAAATTCTTTTAGATCTTCTGCTTCGAACAAAGCAGAGGATCCACGTCCTAATATCTTTCCGCTAATGGCTGTGAGTGCGATCCCTGTTGCTGCGGTTTTTAAAAAATTTCTTCTCTGATACATAGTATTTGATTTTATGCGAAAGCTTTATCGCCTTTTTTATAAGGAAGATTACCATCAAATTTTCCGGGAGTTTCTACATAACGACGTGCCTTTGTACAACCGATCTCTGATGTAAAATAACCAAGCAAAGAAAGTTCTTTCATCATGCGGAAATAAGGAGAAGGATCATCTTTCTTTTTATTTTTCATGTACTTTTTTTGTTCACCATCTAATTTCACCAAAAGATCATGACGTTGTTGATCATTAATTTTCATAAATGAATTGTCATACGTTTTCTTTGAGAGATCATTGAGCTTATCCATGCCATCATGAAATATTTTTTGATCTTTTTCTTCATAACAATCATTTATCATCACCGTCATGAATTGCCCAACCATGGCTGCTTTTGCGCCGGGAGTTGCTGTGTCGGGTAAAATGGTGTTGGCAATTTCATCAAGGTAGGCGATGTCATCGGCAGAAAAATTTGTTTTCTTTCCGGTGTCGCTTTTGCACCCGGATAAATAAGTACTGCCACCTACCAATGTTCCGCCGAGCAGCAGCGAAATATATTGTACGGCTTCTCTTCTGTCCATAAAAAAAATTTATTTTAAAAGAAATTAAATATTCAAACTAAATCCTTTTCTGTATTCACGTTTTACAAATTGATTTACATCATCAAAGTTTGTCACTCTCATATTGTCATTATCCCACAAAAGTTTTATGTAACGGCCGGGATAATCAAATCCTTTGTTATCAGCTTTGGGTTTGCGGATATCAAATCCTCTTATCGCAAGATTAGCCATCAGCAAGGCTTCCGTTAATGGTCCTGCAGTTTCAAAAGGTGAGCTTACCTTTTTGTTTCCATATCCTGCAATGCAGGCTTCCACCCATTGTCCATAATGTCCGTCAGCGCCACCGGGCACTCTTGCCAGTTTTTGTTTTACATGCACTTCATTTGTTTTACTTGTTGGCAACAACCTCGGATTAGCTCCATAAGTGCTGCACATCATTTTTCCTTTTGTGCCGATAAATAAAACGCCATTACCACCATCTCCAAATTGTTCATTAGGCAATAATTCTTCTGGCCTTTCCGGTTCTATACCACCATCCATCCAATGAACAGTTACGGGTCCTTTTGTTTTAGATGATTTAGGAAATGTAAGCGTTACATGACTTGATGGAGGACAGCTTTCAGGAAAATAACCACGCTTAAATTCATCAACATAAACACTGCCTACACTTGCCTGCACATCAGTAACATATTTAAGATCGAGAACTTCAAATGCATTCGACATAAGATGACATCCCATATCTCCCAAAGCGCCTGTACCATAATCCCACCAGCCACGCCAGTTAAAAGGAACAAGTTTTTCAATGTAATCTTTATAAGGTGCAGTGCCCAGCCATAAATTCCAATCTAATGTTGCAGGCACATCTGCTTTTTGTGCAGGCCATGGAATTCCCTGCGGCCAAACCGGACGATCGGTCCAGCAATAAACGGTGTGCACATTACCAATTTCACCAGCATCATACCATTCAACCAACTGACGAACACCATCGCCGGATGCGCCCTGGTTGCCCATTTGCGTTACTACCTTATAACGCTTTGCAGCATTCGTTAATGTCCTCGCCTCGAAAATATCATGGGTTAATGGTTTTTGAACATACACGTGTTTGCCCAATTGCATTGCAGCCAATGTAACTACTGCATGATTATGATCAGGTGTGGAAACTGAGACCGCATCAAAATGTTTTGATTCTTTATCAAACATTTCCCGCCAGTCTTTATAATATTTTGCTTTAGGAAAATTTTTAATTGTTGTTGCCGCACGCTTATCATCCACATCACACAGAAAAGCGATATCTGCTTTGCCGCTTTTAAAAAAATTAGCAATATCACTTTCTCCTTTTCCTCCAACGCCAACGCCTGCGATCAATAACCGATCACTTGGCGCAACAAAACCTTTTCCCCCTAATACATGCCTTGGAAGAATGATAAAACCTGCTGCGGTGATCGCGGTGTTCTTTAAAAATTCTCTTCTTGATGCGGAAATATTTTTTGTTTCGTCAATCATGTTTATTTTTTAAATGTTGTTGAACTTTCCAAAAGTTAATAATGAACTTTTTAATTATAAATTATCTAACTAAATTTTTGGAAAGTTTGTTTTGAAAGTTATTATCATAAATTCATCTTTTTTAATTCACTTACTGCGTGATCAACAGCACGTGCCGTTAACGCCATATAAGTAAGTGAGGGATTAACGCATGCTGCAGACGCCATAGCTGCACCATCAGTAACATAAACATTCTGCGCATCCCATACCTGGTTCCATTCATTAAGCACGGATGTTTTGGGATCTCTTCCCATGCGAGCTGTTCCCATTTCATGAATGCCCATTCCTAATGCATAATCACCGTTGAAGCCATTTACATTTTTTATTCCTGCCACGGTAAGCATTTCAATTGCATCATTAACCATATCCTTGCGCATCTTTTTTTCATTGTCTTTTATTTCCGCATCTATTGCAAGAATCGGCAAACCCCATTTATCTTTTTTATTTTTATCAAGAGAGATTTTATTTTCATGATAAGGCAATGTTTCTCCGAATGCAGTGAAGCCAATTGACCATGGCCCCGGTTCTGATAATGCATCTTTGAATTCTCCACCAATATTTAATTCAGCAATGTCACGTCCCCAGCCATTTCTGCTGGCGCCGCCCTGGTAACCGAAGCCGCGAATGTAATCACGCTTATCGCCAAATAAATTTCTGTATCGTGGAATGTAAGGTCCGTTCGGACGACGACCAAAATAATATTTATCATCATACCCTTCTACCGTGCCTCCTGCACCACAACGGAAATGATGATCCATTAAATTATTTCCCAACTCACCACTGCTGCTGCCTAAACCACCGGGCCATACATTGGTTGCGGAATTCATTAATAGCCATGTGGAATTTAATGTAGATGCATTAACGAAAATTATTTTTGCAAAATATTCATACGTTTGATTGTTTTGTGCATCAATCACTCTTACACCTGTAGCTTTTTTTGTATCCTTATCATAAATTATTTCGGTAACAATACTCCAGGGGCGAAGCGTTAATTTACCTGTTGCCATAGCAGCAGGAAGTGTAGAGGATTGTGTGCTGAAATATGCGCCGAACGGGCATCCCAGCCAACATTTATTTCTGTATTGACAATTAGTTCTACTCTGTAACGGAGCGGTAAGGTTTGCACTTCTGCCCATTATCATCCGCTTACTTTTGTAATGCGCATTCATTCGTTCTGCAACATCTTTTTCAACGCAGTTAAATTCCATCGCAGGAAGAAACTCTCCATCTGGTAATTGCGCTAAGCCATCTTTTGATCCATTGATGCCGGCAAATTTTTCTACATAACTATACCATGGTGCAATGTCTTTATAACGGATCGGCCAGTCAACAGCAATACCATCTTTTGCATTGGCTTCAAAATCAAAATCACTCCACCGATAACTTTGCCTGCCCCATAAGAGTGAGCGGCCGCCTACCTGGTAACCCCTGTACCAATCAAATCTTTTTACTTCCACATAAGGACTTTCTTTTTCATTCACCCAAAAATCTAAATTTTGTTCATTCAAAGGATAGTCCCTGCTAAGCACCGGGTAATCTTTTATCATTTGCTGTGTGCGTCCTCCGCGATGAGGAAATTCCCACGGGCCCTTTGTTGCATTTACATAATCTTTTACATGCTCAACGTTTCTTCCTCTTTCCAGCATTATCGTTTTCAATCCTTTCTCAGTAAGTTCTTTTGCAGCCCAACCCCCAGATATTCCTGAGCCGATCACAATTGCATCAAAAGTATTTTCCGGCATATAAAAACCCTCCTAAATCCTCCCTAAAGGGAGGACTTTACTTTTAGTTAAATAATGTTTTTTTGTAATTCTTTTTCAGCAATAGAATTTATTTCAGCTAAAATATATTCCAATTTATTGTGAACTTGTTTATTGCTAAATCTAATAATTTTATAACCTAACCCGATAAAGTATTTTTCTCTTTCTTTATCGTATATTTTTATTTCCTCAAGATCATGAATGTTACCATCTACTTCTACAATAAGTTTTAATTTATGACAGAAAAAATCTGCAACATAAAGCCCAATGGGATGTTGCCGTCTGAATTTTAAATTCTGTATTCCTGATTTTAGATGCATCCATAAAATTTTTTCTGCATCTGTCATTTCCTTCCTTAGCTGTTTAGCAAATCCAAAAACTAAATTGTTTGCTCCTTCAAACATTCCTCCATTTTTATATGGCGATTTTTGGTTCATATTGTTTATAGACTAACTAAAATTACGATCTTCTTAAGTCTCCCTTTAGGGAGATTTAGAGGGTTTCTTACACATCACAAATTTTTATTGCTTCTCTCAATGAATCTAATTTATCAAGATATGTTGGTACAAATTCCTGGGCAACATAACCTTTGTAACCCGTTTCCACAATGGCTTTCATTACGGCGGGATAATGCAATTCCTGTGTATCATTTATTTCATGCCTGCCGGGAATTCCGCCTGTATGGTAATGCGCAATGTATTGATGATAATCTTTAATGTTTCTTATAATATCACCTTCCTGAATTTGCATGTGATAAATATCAAACAACAATTTAAAATTTTCTGAGCTAACACGTTTACATAATTCTACTCCCCATTCTACATGATTGCACATATAATCTTTGTGATCAATTTTACTGTTCAAAAGTTCCATCACCATTGTAACGCCATTTTTTTCTGCTGATGGCAAGATCTTTTTCAATGCATCCATACAATTTTTCATTCCTGTTTCATCATCCATTCCTTCACGCTTGCCGGTAAAACAAATAAGATTTTTGTATCCTGCTTTTGCCATGCTCGGGATTGTTTCCAAATATTCTTTTATAAGATTTTCATGATAGACCGGGTTATTCAATCCCTTATTTAAATTATTATCGCCATCAGTATAACACATAGAACTATAAATGCCGTGCTGCTGAAGTGTAGGCCAGTCCTTAGGCTTCACCAGGTCAATTGCATCAAATCCTATTTCTTTTACTGCTTTGCACAGATCATCAAGAGAAAGATAACCAAAGGTCCATCTTGAAACTGAGTGATTAATGTTTCCCTTCAATTTTAAAATTTTTTTTGTTTCGCTTTTTGAGGCAAAAGAAATTGCCGGCGACGCAATCATTGCTGATGCTCCGAGTGCAAGATTTTTAATTACTGATCTTCTGCTTTGATTTGATGACATGATTTAATTATTCAAACTTTGATCAACAACAACCTTTTCATTTTTATCATGGAAAAAAATTGCAAACAAAAGAAATACAACGAATGCAATTATTGATGGAATTATCCAGATCATTTTCCAGTTAAAAGTTTTCTCTGAAATTGTATACGCATCTGTTATCAGTCCTGCAATTTTAAATCCTATCAGCATACCCACACCATAAGTTGCTAATGTTATCAATCCCTGCGCTGCGCTTTTATATTTAATTCCGGCTTTCGCGTTTGTATAAATTTGTCCTGACACAAAAAAGAAATCATAACACACACCATGCAAGGC
>DATCOF010000319.1:0-4003 GCA_036564845.1 Chitinophagaceae bacterium
TTATGTTTGATCGCATTAGTGATGAGATTGGAAATTAATATTTCAGCAAGCGTTTCATTCATATTCATCTTTACATTGTCATCAATATTTTTTTTGATGGTGATGAGTTTTGCAGCAATCAGTTCTTCGTAATTACTAAGGTGTTTATTGATAAGTATGCTGATATTTACTTCTTCACTTTCCTTAAATTGTTGGTTATCTATTTTGGTAAGTAATATTAACGACTGGTTTAATTTTGATAACCGGTTTGTTGCTTCGTAAACCGACTGAATAGTATTCATTTGCTCTTCCTTCAAATTTTCTGACTGGCTTAATAATTCCAGTTTGGATTTTATGATGGCTAATGGCGTTTGTATTTCATGAGAAGCATTTTCAGTAAAGTTTTTTATTTCGTCATAATCCTGGCTCACCCGGTTTGTCATGATCGTAACTGCATTATTCAATTCAGTAAATTCACTGATATTACTTTGCTCAAGATGTAGTTTTTCTTTGCCTGATAAATTGAATTGTTTAATCTGCTGTAATGTAGTATTGAAGGGCTTCCACAGGTTATTTAGAAACAAACGATTGATTAAAAAAAGTGCAACAAGCAGTATGAAAAGAATGCCCAGCGTGATCATCACAATAAGTTTGATAAGGTCATCTGTTTCCTCCTCGGATTTTCTTACCAGTATTTTATACTGATGACCCGCAACTGATATTGGAAATTGTAATTGCCTGTAAGTAATATCTTCTTTATGTTTCTTATTAAAAATGTTGACACTATTAAAACGCCGTTCAATTTTTTGTTCATCCGAAGGAATAAATTCTTCCTGCTCATCTTTATAATTCGTAGGATCGGGTAACCGGCTATTCTCTTTTATAAAATCTTTTATTTCAAGTTCCTCAACTTTCAGATCCTTTTGCAACTGCGTAATTAAAACTGACCTGATAAGAAAATAATAACAGACAGCACTTACCAACAAAATAATTATTGTTGTTATCAGGTTTACCCTGTTATATTTTGCGAGCAGTTTCATTGATCAGTGAATTTGTATCCCATTCCATACACTGATTTAATGTAATCAGTATTTCCTGCATCAATTAATTTCTTGCGAAGATTTTTTATATGCGTATAAATAAAATCGTTATTGCCTTCCATACCATCGCCCCAAAGATGCTCTGCAATTGCATTCTTGGAAATTACCTTTTGTTTATTGCTCACAAAATATAACAGCAACTCATATTCTTTTCTTGTAAGCTCTAAAGGTTTATTATTTATTGAAACTAATTTTGCTGAAGTGTCAATGTTAACGCCGGCAAATTTTAAAAGATTATTGCCATCAAAATTTTTTCTCCTGATGATGGCACCAATCCTGGCGCTTAATTCAGAAAGATGAAATGGTTTTGCCAGGTAATCATCAGCGCCTAAAGTGAGCCCCAGCACTTTATCATCAAGAGAATTTTTTGCAGAAATAATTAATACACCATCCATCTTATTATTGGCTTTTAATTCCCTCAGAATTTCCAGACCGCTGCCACCAGGAAGTGTAATGTCTAAAAGAATACAATCATAATCGTATAGCTCAGTTTTTTCAAGCGCTTTACTAAAAGTAGAAGCCACCTCGCAAACATAATCCTCACTTTTTAGATAAGTGGCAATGGTTTCGCTCAACCCTTTTTCGTCTTCTATGATCAAAATCTTCACAAAAATATTTTGTGAAAAATTACAAAATGAATCTGAAGAGATGTTGAAGAATATTAATACTGTAAAGAATTCAATGCAGGGTTAATTCTTTCGCCCCTGCAATACTGCTTAAAACACCTGTTTTTTGATAAGGTTTATGATATTTTAAGGGATCATTATTGATTATCTTTACAGATTATTATGGCAAAAAAATTGGAAGAAGTACAGGATATTTTGGCGGATGAAAATATTGAAGTTTTTGGTGCAAGGGTTCACAATCTTAAGAATATTGATATAACAATTCCCAAAAATAAACTGGTAGTTATAACCGGCATAAGCGGCAGCGGCAAATCATCATTGGCCTTTGATACAATTTATGCTGAAGGCCAAAGGCGTTACATGGAAAGCTTTTCGGCCTACGCAAGGCAGTTTATTGGTGATATGGAGCGGCCTGATGTTGACAAGATCACAGGGCTTTCACCGGTTATTTCCATTGAGCAAAAAACTACCAACAAAAATCCGAGGAGTACCGTAGGCACTGTTACAGAAGTGTATGATTTTTTTCGTTTGCTATTTGCAAGAATAGGAGAGGCGTATAGTTACAGCACAGGCAAAAAAATGGTTAAGTGGAGTGAAGAAGAAATTGTATCAAATATTTTTAAAAGATTTAAGAATAAAAAAATTTCTTTATTAGCGCCTTTGGTTCGTGGCCGCAAAGGGCATTACAGAGAGCTGTTTGAAGATGTAAGAAAAAAAGGTTTTCTAAAAGTAAGAGTTGATGGTGAAGTAAAAGATCTTGTTGCAAAGATGCAGGTTGACCGTTATAAAATTCATGATATTGAATTGGTAGTGGATCGTTTGCAGGTTACTGATGATATGAAAGTGCGACTAAGTCAGAGCGTACAAAAATCTTTGCAGTTAGGCAAAGACCTGATGTTCATTTTGATCAATGATGAAGAAAATTTAATTCAATATTCTAAACAATTGATGTGCGAAGACACCGGCATCAGTTATGAAGAACCTTCACCCAATAGTTTTTCTTTTAATTCTCCATACGGCGCATGTCCTACCTGCAAAGGACTTGGGAGTGTTTACCAGATAAATCCTGATGCAATAATTCCTGATTGGAAATTAAGTATTAACGAAGGAGGGATAACTCCGCTGGGAGAAGAACGCCAGGCTTATGTTTTTAAACAGGTTCAGCAGGTTGCAAAAAAACATAAAATAAATTTAGATAAACCATTAAAAGAATTGCCTGCAAAGGCATTGAATATTCTTTTGTATGGTAAAGAAGAAGTGAATGGTGACGATACAGTTGAATTTGATCTGAATGAAACTATTATTTCAGAAAATGAAAACGAAGATGCTGATGGAGCCAAAACATTTTATACAACTGAGTATGAAGGAATAATAAACATGCTTAAAAGATGGTTCAGTGCAAGCACAACAAGCGAAGGCATGAGAGCATGGGTGGAAAAATATTTTCAATTAAAGACCTGTACAACCTGTAACGGAAAAAGATTGCGCAAAGAAAGCTTATGGTTTAAAATTGATGGAAGAGATATTTCAGAATTAAGTGAATTAAATCTTGACAAATTAATTGTTTGGTTTGAAGATATTGAAGAACGTTTGAGCAACCGGCAAAACCAAATTGCAAAAGATATTTTAAAAGAGATAAGAGACCGGCTACAGTTTTTATTGGATGTTGGCCTGAATTATCTCAGCATGAACCGTTCTTCTAAAAGCCTTAGTGGCGGCGAATCTCAGCGCATACGATTAGCAACACAAATCGGTTCGCAATTGCAGGGCATCACTTATATTTTAGATGAGCCGAGCATTGGATTGCATCAAAGAGACAATCACCGTTTGATAGATGCATTAAATAATCTGCGCAATATCGGCAACAGCGTTATTGTTGTTGAGCATGACAAAGACATTATGATGGCAGCGGATTATTTGATCGACATTGGTCCCGAAGCAGGAAAGCATGGCGGTGAAATTGTTGCTGCAGGATTACCAAAAGATCTTTTAAAATTAGATACACTAACTTCTTCTTATCTCAACGGGCATAGAAAAATTCCTGTTCCCAAAGAAAGAAGAAAGGGGAATGGGAAAATATTAAAATTAAAAGGAGCCTCAGGAAATAATTTAAAAGATGTGAGTGCATCATTTCCTTTGGGAAAATTTATTTGCATTACCGGTGTTAGTGGAAGCGGAAAATCAACTTTAATAAATGAAACACTTTATCCTCTGTTGAGCAAGCATGCATACAATAGCAAAATGACGCCGCTGGAATTTAAAACTATTGACGGCCTTGAAAATATTGATAAGGTGATA
>DATCOF010000320.1:0-5142 GCA_036564845.1 Chitinophagaceae bacterium
TTCCTGCAGGTCTCTTTGAAAAATTCTTATGGAGCCGCCACCAATTTCATTTCCATTCAACACCATATCGTAGGCATTCGCTTTAATATTTTTGTAAGGATGCTGCAAATATTTTTCTGCATCTTTTATTTCATGATCATTGTCGATCATCACTGAAATGTGTTCCGGTTTTGGTGATGTAAATGGATGATGCCGTGCCACCCAGCGATTTCCTTCTTCATCATATTCAAACAAAGGAAAATCAGTTACCCACAAAAGTTTAAACTCTTCAGGTTTGCGAAGCCCCAATCTTTCACCCATGTACAAACGCAGATCGCTGATAGATTTTCTTGTGCGCTCTTCTTTGCCGGCTAATATTAAAATGAGATCACCGGGCTTTGCATTACAGTAAGATGCAAATGATCGTAATTGTTCTTCATTAAAGAATTTATCAAAGCTGCTTTTAAAAGTTCCATCAGCATTTACTTTTACAAAAGCTAATCCACCCATTCCGATTTGCGGACGCTTAACCCACTCAATTAATTCATCTGTTTGTTTTCTTGAATAATCGCTGCATCCCGGAACGGCAATGGCAACAATAGTTTCAGCGTTATTAAAAACTGCGAACTCGGTATTATTTAATCCGTCAAAATTATTTTTGCCTTCCACTTTTAAGTTGGCAACTTTCATGTCGAACCTTATATCCGGTTTGTCATTTCCATAATTCCACATCGCATCTTCCCATGTCATGCGTTCAACTTTCTCTGAATAATCAATTCCCTTTACTTCTTTAAAAATTGATTTTACCATGCCTTCAAACATTTGCAAAATATCTTCCTGTTGTACAAATGCCATCTCACAATCTATCTGTGTAAACTCGGGCTGACGGTCTGCACGCAGATCTTCATCACGAAAACATTTTACAATTTGATAATAGCGATCATAACCGCTAACCATCAGCAACTGCTTAAAGGTTTGCGGAGATTGTGGCAATGCATAAAACTCTCCGGGGTTCATGCGTGAAGGAACCACAAAATCTCTTGCACCCTCGGGAGTAGATCTTATTAAGAAAGGTGTTTCAATATCCATGAAATTATTTTCGTGTAAATAATTTCTTGCAGCACGGCCTACTGCATAGCGCAATTCTAAATTCTTCTTTACTGCATTTCTGCGCAGATCTAAAAAGCGATACTTCATTCTTATGTCGTCGCCACCATCTGTATCATCCTGTATGGTGAATGGTGGCACTGCAGACTTATTTAAAATGGTAAATTCTGAAACAGCAATTTCAATATCGCCTGTTGCAATGTTTTTATTTTTATTGCTGCGCTCATTTACTTTTCCTTTCACCTGCAAAACAAATTCTCTTCCCAACGGGTTTGCATCAAGGTCTGCGTTCAGTGTTTCTGAAAATAGTAGTTGTGTAATTCCATAGCGGTCACGCAGGTCAATAAATGCTATGCTGCCGAATTTGCGGATGGTTTGTACCCATCCGGCAAGTGTTACTTCTTTATTTAGATCTGCGATCCTTAATTCGCCACAAGTGTGTGTTCTGTACATTGAGTTGTATTATTTTTTTTCACGCAAAGGCGCAAAGTTTAATAAGGGCGCAAAGATAAGAAAAGGCAAGGCTAAAAGACGGCGCTTATAAAGTAAACCAAGAAGGTTTTAAGCTTTTAAAGTTGAAATTCACACTTCAAACCTTCTTGGTTTATTGCGGTTGATTACTCCGTAACATTCACTCTTACACCTTCGCTGTGGGCGGTAAATTCAGGTGCATACATGCATTGAATAGTTGTAACGCCATTACTGAAATTGCCGCTGTGTGTTACAAACATTGGGTATTCGAAAACGTAAGTGCCTTTGTTTAAATAATTAAAAAAGAAATTAGTGCTTGCATCTTTTGTGCTTTCATAATAACCAAGACCGCCCTGGTATTTGTATTGACTGATAACATTTGTTGGTTCCATGCAGGCGGCTCTCATGTCTTTCATGTGAACATATTCCATGTCTCGGTCAACACGTAATTCTATCCGCACTTTTATTTTATCGCCAACCTTTAATTGCGTTCCGTCATTGATTGGTGTAAGCACCGGTCCTCTGTCAGAATTTTTTTCGATAAATAATTTTTTGCTCAACTTAAGTGGTGTTCCTGCAAAAGTTATTTTATCAAGGTTCTCAAAATATTGCCAGTACACTCCGCCCCAACTTGAAGAAACCCCCTCCAAACCTCCCCCGGTGGGGGAGGCTTTCGAAGATTCTTTTACACTTGAAACTGTCACAGAAATATTTCCCATTTCAGGTTTTACTAGGTCACCGGCAATTTTATGTTTGAAATATCCTGTTCCGGCTTCCTGCTTTTCATCTTTGCTGTTAATGGTTGTGTTGCCTAATTTAATGGTGACATTTTTTTCTTCACTCAGCCAATCGGTGCCTTCAAGCAACAAAGCATAACATGCTTCAGCAGTGGCTTTGGTGGTTTTCCAATTATTGGTTTGTTTATTTTTCAACAACCATGTTTTAAGATCGTCAACTACTTTATTGTCTTTATCAACTTCACTGAAAGCTTCTATCATCATCGCCTGGCTTTCGATAGGAGCCTGGTACCACCACCAGCCACGGTTATCCCATTCTTTCCAGTACATTCCTAATTCTTCATTGTTGATGGAGTTTTCTTTTAATGATCTTGTGATTGCTTTTGGTGTTACATTATCATTGGTTCTGTAAAGTGATAATGCGATCATTGCCTGCATATATTTACTTTGACTGAGCCAATATTTTTTTGCCTGCTCATGATAATAATTGTAAGCAGTCTGCGATTCTTTTCCAATTGCATGTTCGGGAAAGAAGCTGCGCATGTACAAATAATGAACAGCCATGTAGCCAAGATTATTTTGATCAAGTTTTACTTTGTACTTAATAAGATAATCGTAATCTTCTTTCAGTCTCTGATCTAAATAAGGTATCGCAGTTTTTAAAATTGAATTTATTTTTTGTTCATGAGCTTTTGATAATGCGCCCAATTTTTTAAGATGACCGATGCCGGTGATAATGTATTGCGTCATGTAACGATCATCCTGTCCGCCTTTGAACCAAACAAATCCACCATTGGAAGATTGCATGTCCTGTAATTTGGTAAGAGATGATTCCAATTCTTTACTCATGCGGATTATATCAAACAGCAAGGCAATATTTTTCTTTTGTTGTGTTTCGTTTTGTGCCTGCAAAACCCAGGGAGTTTCCTGTAACAACACTGATTTTAATTCTTCATTTTTTTGAAGATTGGAAAGCAATGCAGCCCCCTCTAAATCTCCCCCGGTGGGGGATACTCTTGAAGTCCATTCTTCAAATACTTTTTTAATCTTAGGTGATGAGTTTACAATTTTTGTTGCAATTGAATTTGCATAATAGCGGTTGAAAGTTTGCTCTGCACATTCGTAAGGATATTCCATTAAGTAGGGCAGGGCCTGCACTGCATACCATGCAGGGTTTGTCGTGAACTCTGTGGTGAGTGAAAAATTGGTGAGTGTTGTGCAGTTGCCTGAGTTTAATAATTTTTGGAATGTGAAATTTTTTGTTGTGTTTCCTCTAAACGGCAAAGGCATCGTTTCTGTAACCAACATGCGGTTGGTAAGAACAGGAATGGCTGCTTCTTCGCCATCGCTGACCTCACCCCGGCCCTCTCCAAAGGAGAGGGAGGAAGAAGCTTTTGCAACGATGCGATACACCAATGCATTATTATAATTGGAAGGAATTTCAATACTGAATTTTACAGCAGCGCTTTGTCCGGCAGTAATGGTAAAAGATTTTTGTGGCGCAAGATTTTTAAACCATGTATCTATCGGGTTCATGGTAGATGCATTCAGCAATTGTAATTGTGCAACACCTGTAATTTGTTTCTCGCCAAGGTTTACAATTTTAGCACTGAATTCCATGCGGTCTCCTTCTCTTAAAAATCTTGGTGCATTGGGCTGCACCATTAATTCTTTTTGAGTGATGACAGTTCTTTCTGCATAACCACTTGAAAGATCTTTTGTATGCGCCAGTGTCATCAGCTTCCATTGCGTAAGCGCTTCAGGCATGGTAAAACTGAATTCAATATTGCCATCTTTATCTGTTCTTAATTCAGGAAAGAAGAATGCAGTTTCGTTGAAATTTTTTCTTGTTTTTACTTCGGTTAATTCTTGTGTAGTTTTTGCAGCTGATTTTGTTGTAATAAGAATTACGCCATTAGCTGCTTTTGCTCCATAAATAGAAGTAGCTTTCTCTCCGTTTAAGACATTCATAGAAAGAATGTCATTTGGGTCGGTAGTATTTGTTCCTTCCATTGGAACACCATCAACAATAATTAGAGGTTGATTGTTTCCGGAAAAAGATGAATTACCTCTTATTTGAATTCTGGTAGCTGCTCCAGAAGATACTTCATTACTGCTTATATCTACTCCGGATACTTTGCCTTGTAATGATTTCAATATTGTTCTATCTCTATTGTAATCACCGATACTTATTAATACATCATATGTTTTTTCTTTTTGCACAAAATATTCTTCATTCCACCATTTTTGCATGGATTGAATAGAAGTGAAATTCTGTATACCATTCCAGTTATTATAGCCTGAATTATTTTGCCAGATATTAAGTGAATTCCAGTTGTGAGATTTAAATTGATCCAGCGATGCATCATACATGCTTGCCAGCATTTCAGCAGCAACTTTTTGACCTTTGTAGCCAGATATTTTTACTTTCCATTTTTCTTCACTGCCGGGTAAAATTTTATCACGATAAGTTTCAAAAGTTATGTCGAGTTGTTTGTTGGTCCATGGCACCATTACATTCCATGAGTTTGAATAGATCCTGTTGTCTTTTATAAAAAATTGCGATACACCAAAACCACCGCGGTCTTCTTCGGTAGCGGGAAATTCAAAAGTTTTCTTTTCGTTGTTTAGTGTATAGTATTGATAAGCTGTCGTCAGGCGGGAACCTTTAGACGATGTTTTACTTTTATCGATTTGCTGAATTAGAAAAATATTATTGGCAGATGTGCCTGTAATGAATTGCGCTTTTTCTCCCGGCTCAACTACATTTTTAATAATTGTATTCCATGTGTATGCAGGCGCAGGCAATGAAGATGCTTTCATATCATACAACTGAAAATATTTTACA
>DATCOF010000321.1:0-8431 GCA_036564845.1 Chitinophagaceae bacterium
ACATTAATGAGCCGCTGCCGATGGTTAGGTTTTATCCACATAAAATTGGGGATTTCTAAAAGAAAAAAAGAAACAAAAAAAGAAAAGGTAATAATAGTAGTAGTCTTTATATAATTCATTAATACAAATCTAAAGGACGTATTACTTTTTGCCTACCGGAATTATAAATCTTTTTTCCGTGGCCGGTGTCCCACCGACCATTTCATGTTTCTCAGCGGGGTTTTCATTTCCCTTTATAAAAAACTTCAAAATTTAATTACGCAGAAATGAAACCCCGATGCCTGCCCGATTTTCAAATTAAAAAAATGTTCTTCTTACCTTAGTAATATGTCTGTAAAATATAAACACTCCGATGTTTACTCAATGTATTTCTGCACTTTCACTTGTTATCAATAAGCATTATAAAGATTTGTAAATTGTGTTTACATTAATTCAAAGCTTATTCAGGCATCGGGGTTTCACGCAAGGAAATAATGATTGTAGTAAATGCTGTGAAAACCCCGATGGGAAATAAAATTTATATTTTTTGTGATTAAATGAACTACCCCGCAGCAAGCTGACGAGGTATCAAATGGAGCCGCTATCGCAGTAATATTCTTGTAAACCCCGGAGTAAGCTCCGAGGAATTCTTTAGATTAAATAAAGCCTTTTTTATTTCACTTACATTTTGGTCGGTGATGAGAGACTGACCATGGGAATAGAAAGAGTATGTTCCCGTAATAAAAAATGAATGGCAAAAACATTCAAAGAAAGATATAAACCCTGTTTCTCAGCGGGGTTTTCATTTCCATTTATAAAAAACTTCAAAATTTAATTACGCAGAAATGAAACCCCGATGCCTGCCCGATTTTCAAATTAAAAACATTACTTTGTCCCCAATAGCAATCTTTACGGCGACATCAGTCAACTCAAAAGTATACCGCGAAGCCTCGCAAACACTCGTTTAATGCGGGGCTTTATCAGGGGGCTTTGCGGATACTTTTCTATGTGTTGTGTGCAAGTGTAAAGACACCCACAAGACGGAGGACAATTTATGGAACAAACAAACGCCGTAACACAAAACATAGACACTAATATTACGGCTGACACAGTTTTATTCTTTGATATGGACGGAACTTTGATAGATACAAACCTTGCTAACTTTCTTTCTTACAAAAAAGCGATACTTTCCATAACAAAATCAGACCACGACCTAACCTACAATTCAGAAAAACGTTTTAACCGCAGTAATCTAAAAAACGCTGTTCCAAATTTGAGTGAAACCGAATACGAAATAATAATCCAAGAAAAAGAAGAATACTACAACGACTTTCTACACGAAACCAAACTTAACACAGAAATAGCAGACATACTTTTCAAGTATTCAAAAACAAACAAGACTGTTTTAGTTACAAATTGCCGTAAAGACAGAGCAATGACAACATTAAAACACTTCGGACTTGAAGACAAGTTTAGCGACATTTTTTACAGAGAGTTTGGCGATAACGATAAAAAGGTAAACAAATTTCAAAACGCAATTTCAAAATTAGGCGTGCCGCCCAATTCTGTTGTTGCTTTTGAAAATGAAGAAATAGAAATTACCGATGCAAAACAAGCAGGCATTGAAATAATAAATCCTATAATTGTTTAAAAAAATGAATCGTTTTACAATAGAATCCGAACAAAGTTGGTACACGAATCCAGCCACAAAAACACGACAACTTGGAGTTTTTCTAAAACAACCAATTGATGCGTTTTATCACGCTGATTATTCAGGAGGAGGACAATGGAAAATTCAAGGAACAATTGAAAATATTATTGTTACATTGAAAAATGATATTACACCTTACGCACCTGTTGTTCTACAAAATGCTTCTCAACTATTAGCGAATATTTTATTGGCAGATTTACCTCTAATTCCTCAACAAATCGGCAAGAACAATCTTACTATTTGTCTTATTCAAAGAGCAAAAGCCAACTATAATCCTAATCAACTACTTTTCAAGGCAACGGTTAATGAAACTATAAATTGTTTAAATGGTTTTAATAGTGGTACAAATTATATAATTAGACATACAGATACAATAACTACTCATAGACATAGAGCAGGTTATGGTGGTAACGGTAATTTACCTTATCCTGGAATCACAAAAGACACTTGTACAATTTCAAATGAAGTAAGAAGTAAAGATATTTTGCTTATAGATGATTTGTACACTAAAAGTGTAAATATAGATGAAGATGCAATACAGGCATTACTTGACAAAGGTGCAAATTCTGTTACTTTTTACTCTATTGGAAAAACAGTATAAATTATTAATAATTTTGTAATAATGAAATATACAGACAACTCATTAAATATTTTAACTGCCAAATCCTACAAAGGAATTGGCAATGCATGGATTGTGAAAAATTTGAAAGGCAATGAAGATGTTGAAACTATTGTTTCTTTACTAAATAAAACAATCAAAGGAGAACCAACAAACATAGATGAGTTTGAATCCCTAAAAAAAGACTTTGAAACAAAACTTGTTCAAAAATTCGAGGAGTGTTGCGATGGTTTTGTTGCTTTAGGCGATAACAATTTTCCTCAATATCGTGGAACTGTAAAAGAAAGTGAGCAACCTATTTTCCTTTTCTACAAAGGCAATATTGAATTGTTAAGTATTAAAAATAAAAACATTTCCGTTATTGGACTTTTAAATCCAGAAGGCGATATTGAAGAAAGAGAACGGAAAATTGTGGTTCAATTTGTAAAAAATGGTGCGACAATAGTAAGCGGTTTGGCATTTGGTTGCGATAGCATTTCTCACCAACAGGCATTAGATTCTAATGGAAATACGGTAGCGATTTTACCAAGTCCACTGAATAGTATTTTACCTGCAAGAAATAAAGGTTTAGCATATAAAATTGTAGAAGAAGGAGGACTACTAATTGCTGAATATGGCAATGACTTTAAAAGTCAAATGGAATTGAGCAGTCGTTATAAAGAACGAGACCGTTTGCAAGCGTTATTTTGCGATACAATTGTTTTAGCAGCAAGTTATTCTCAAAATTCTGCCGAACGTTGGAAAAAGTTTGGACAAAAACTTGACAGCGGGGCACGTTTAGCAATGGGCTACGCAAGAGAATACAACATTCCACGAGCAGTAATGTATGACCAAAATATTGACGAAAGCAATCCTATGTTTGACTTAAACAGAGACCTTATCAAAGAACAAAAAGACATTATAATTATAACACAAGAAAACGTTTCCGAAACAGTAACGAAAATAATGCAGAAAAATCCAACAATTAAAAACACAACAGGTGTTCAGACAAAAATGTTTTGATTAAAGAAAGCGTAATCAATAATTGAAAAATTGCGGCAGAAAAAAAAACACCAGCCTACAACAAAAGTATTTACAAAAGCAGGGCTGAACAATGAAACATCAGCTATGTGCAAGCACCAGCAGTGGTTCGGGCTCGACGTTCAATTTTCAGCTTTTTGTTCTTAACTTCAACAACATATTTTCAAATGAGCATTTGTACCGGGCAGACGAGCAATGAATTCCCTGCCTTCGCAAATACTCGAACGTTAGTAACAAGCATATGAAACAATTTTTAAAGACGACCTTTCTGATGTTTTTTGTAGCATTGAATATTTCTTTTGCTCCAAATACTAATTTTATAATTGGTAGTGGACAACAACCACAAATCACCATCGACAACCTGGGTACAATAAGAATTATCTATGGTAATGAGGATAAAATATACTGTGCCACTTCAATCGACAACGGTGTGACTTTTTCAGACATCCAAATAATTGGAGAAGTAAAAAATATGCATTTGGGAATGTCAAGAGGCCCACAAGCAGCCAGCTCAAAAAATTACACATTAGTTGCTGCTATTGATAAAAAAGGCTCAGTTCATATCTTTCAGTTAAATCACAAATCAAGAAAATGGACAGAAGAAACTTTCGCAAATGATTTGGCTGGTTCTGCACCCGAAGGCTTAATGAGTATTGCGGCAGATCAAGCCGATAATTTTTATACTGTTTGGCTTGATAACAGGGAGGATAAAAATAATAAAATTTGTTTCGCAAAAACAACTGACAAAGGAATCTCATGGACAAAAAACAAAATGGTCTATACATCACCAGACAAAACTGTTTGCGAATGTTGTAAACCAAGTATTGTAGTTAGTCAATCAAAAGTGCTAATTATGTTCAGAAATTGGCTTAACGGTTCAAGGGATCTTTATTTATTGCAATCTGACAATAAAGGGACTACGTTTAACAACCCTATTAAACTTGGATATGGAACCTGGAAATTAAATGGATGTCCGATGGATGGTGGTGGTTTGACAGTCAATGAAAAAAACGTAATATCTACTGTTTGGCAGCGGAAAGGACAAATATTTTATTCAATACCAAACGAAGTGGAAACTCAAATAGGAACCGGACGTAACTGTAGCATAACGGGCCCTAAAAACCCTATCATTACATGGCAGGAGGGAAAGAAACTCAAACTAAAAGAAGTAAACAAAGCAGAAGTATTAGAAGTAGGTGAAGGCGGTTTTATTAAAGCGATTAGGACAAAAAACAATAAAATATTTTGTGCATGGGAAAAGGAAGGAAAGATCATTTTTAAGACTCTATAAAAAATGCCTGTTGCTGGCATTGCATTGCCGCAAGTGGGGGCTTAACGTTGTAACTTCGGCTATTACTCAATATCAGCTTCGGTTTGGATGTGAGCTCCCCCGAAATTGGTCCATTTAAAAGTTGAATAAATTTCTAACTTAAAATGGATAACATCTAAATACATTCCCACCAAAACTTTAAAAAATACAGGAGGAAAAATTTTTTGAATGGAAATGATAATAAACATAACGTGAATAAAATATCTTCGCCTGCGATGAGTGAACAAATTTATAACATCATAATTATCGGCGGTGGCCCCATCGGCCTTGCCTGCGGCCTTGAAGCAAAGAAAGCAGGATTGACTTATTTGATAATTGAAAAAGGTACGCTGGTAAATTCTTTGTACAACTACCCGGTTAACATGACGTTCTTCAGCACAAGTGAAAGATTGGAGATCGGCGGAATTCCTTTTGTTAGCAACAATGCAAAGCCAACAAGAAACGAAGGGCTTGAATATTACCGCAGGGTTGCCATATCCGGAGGACTACATGTAAAACTTTTTGAAGAAGTTACTGAAGTAAAAAAAAAAAACCATTTTATTGTTACCACAACAAAACAACAATACAATGCTAACAACATAATTGTGTGTACCGGCTTTTACGATATCCCTTATTTGCTAAATGTAAAAGGCGAAGAACTTAAAAAAGTAAAGCACTATTATAATGATCCGCACTTTTATGCTTTTCAAAAAGTGTTGGTGGTTGGTGCGGCCAACTCCGCTGTGGATGCGGCTTTGGAGACATGGCGCAAAGGTGCAGAAGTAACGATGGTGATAAGAAATGACAAGATAAGTGACCGTGTAAAGTATTGGGTAAAGCCTGATGTTGAGAACAGGATTAAAGAAGGATCAATAAAAGCATATTTTAATTCTTCCATTGCAGAGATAAGAGAAAATGAAGTTGATATAAATACGCCGGAGGGTTTGGTAACAATTGAAAATGATTGGGTGCTTGCCATGACGGGTTATCAACCTAATCTTTCTTTTCTTCGCAAATTAGGAATTGATCTTTCAGAAGATGCTGTTTGCGAACCAACATACAGTGATGAAACCTATGAGACAAATGTAAAAGGTATCTACCTCGCCGGCGTTATTTGTGGCGGCATGAACACACACAGGTTGTTCATTGAAAACTCAAGAGAGCATGCAGAAAAAATTATTAAGGATATAAAAAAGAAAAAAACGTAGACGCTTTTTCATTGGGCAACTAATTAAGAAACATAAATGCTTTCAAAAAAATTAAATGAAAAAATCCAAAAAATTTTCAGTTAAAATTCAAAAGGCTTTTAAAATATTAGGTCCGGGGCTTGTAACCGGCGCAAGTGATGATGATCCTTCCGGTATTGCAACTTACTCACAGGCCGGCGCTCAATTTGGATATGCAACTTTATGGACAGCGTTACTAACTTTTCCTTTAATGGCTGCTATACAAGGCATGTGTGCCCGTATTGGAATAGTAACAACACAAGGGTTAACAGTTACATTAAAAAATCATTACCCAAAAAGTATTTTGTATCTAATGTTATTATTCAGCTTTCCTGCAATAACATTAAATATCGGCGCAGACATACAGGGAATGGGAGCTGTAGCTCATATGATGTTGCCGGCTATTCCTGCTTTTTCATACAGCATAATTTTTACAGCGATCTTAATGGTTGTTATTATTAAGTACCCTTATCAAAAGCTTGCAAAAATATTAAAATGGCTTTGCCTCTCTGTATTGTTATACATCATTGTACCGTTTATGGTAAAACAGGATTGGGGAATAGTTTTAAAAAACACTGTGGTGCCTACCATAAAATTTAATAAAGAATTTCTTTCAATATTAGTGGCGCTGCTTGGCACTACCATCTCTCCTTATCTTTTTTTCTGGCAGGCAACAATGGAAGCAGAAGACATGCAGCACAGCAAAAGAAAAATTATGGTTAACAAAAGGATTTTAGGTAATATGAAAGAGGATGTAAATATTGGAATGCTTTTGTCTAACGTAGTTATGTTTTTTATTATTCTTACAGCAGGTGCAGTTTTATTTAAAGCAGGCATTCATAAAATAGACACTGTGGACCAGGCTGCAAAAGCATTGGAGCCATTAGCCGGAAAATTAACGTACTTAATTTTTACAATGGGTGTTATAGGCACAGGGCTTTTAGCAATTCCTGTATTGGCAGGTTCCCAATCTTACATGCTTGCAGAAACATTTGGCTGGGATGAAGGTCTTGATAAAAAATTTCCACAGGCAAAAGCTTTTTATATCACAATAATTGTTTCGCTATTAATTGGTTTGTCGCTTGATTTTATTGGTATCAGCCCAATACAGGCGCTGGTTTATACAGCCATTCTTTATGGCATTACAGCCCCTGTTTTAATTGCCATAATCATGCACATTGGCAACAATAAAAAGATCATGGGGAAATATACAAACAGTAAATTATCAAATTTTTTAGGAGGATTAACTTTATTATTAATGACAGCAGCAGCCGTTACCTTAATTTATTTCCTGTTTAAATAAGAGCAAATGCAACCTTAGTCCAGGTTTACTTCTCTTTGTTTTATCTGTTGCAGTTTTTTTTCGTTTGCCTGGTAAACAAGATGTGTTATTAATACAGCCATAGCAACAGATACAGGAGCCACAATGTAAAAGCTTGTCCAGCCGCCCATGCTTCTGTCAGCCATAATTAGTTTAAGTAAAAAGAAAAGTGATAAAAAAATAACAGTGCTCCATGCAATAATATATTGCAGGTAATATTTCCATTTGGGGCCTTCTTTTTGAATTTCCCAATCTCTAATAAAAACTTTTTCCTTTGTTGTTAGCATATCATTTTTTTTTTAGGTAAGTACATCTTGAAGTAGATTATACTTCAATTTCTCCTTTCATATAAAACACACAATTGCCGCCCATCTTTACCATTTCTCCTGCCTGTTCGCAAACAAGCACTCCGCCACGTTGTGATAATTGATGAGCAGATAATTTTTCTTTCCCTAATTTATCTGACCAAAAAGGAATAAGCTGAGAATGAGCAGAACCCGTAACAGGATCTTCATTTACACCAACAGTAGGGGCAAAAAATCTTGAAACAAAATCAACATCTTTTCCCGCAGCGGTAATGATAATTTTATATCCCGTTTTATTTATCAATCCAAAATCAGGAACACATTTTTGTACAGCATCCTCATCCATTAATTCCACCAACAAGTCTCTATGTTTATAAACACCAACAATTTCTGAACCGCCCAAAGCCTCCTGCAATTCCGAAGGATAATCATTAAATCTCTCGGGCTTCCACGATGGAAAATCCATCCATATCATTTCACCTTCTTTCTTCACTTTTAAAATTCCGCTTTTGCAACTTAATTTAATTTCTTCCTTATGAAAATCCATAATATTAAACAGCACATACGCCGAAGCTAATGTAGCATGGCCACACAAATTAATTTCAGAAACAGGAGTAAACCAACGAATGTCAAAATCTGCCCCCTCGCTCATAGATGGGCAAATAAATGCAGTCTCCGCAAGGTTATTTTCCATCGCAATATTTTGCATTAACTCTTCATCAATCCAATAATCCAATGGGATTACCGCTGCCGGATTTCCTTTAAAAAGTTTGCTGGCGAAGGCATCTATTTGATAGAGTGTCATAGCAAGTAGTAAATAGTTAGTAGCCAGTAGTTGATCAATTTATATTTGAATTCATAAGACCCGTTATAATCTTGAACAGCTCTACAATTCTTGGCTCAATTTCAAATAAATCTTCCTGAACAATATATTCGAGTAC
>DATCOF010000322.1:0-11931 GCA_036564845.1 Chitinophagaceae bacterium
TATTTATTATTAAGATATAACCTGTAATTATTTAATCACAACTTCAGTGATCACTTTTTCGCCTAAAGCTTCATTCACTCTTTCAATGATCTTTGGTTTTTGATAAAGCAATTCATTTTTTAGTGGCGCCACTGTAGAGGATATGAATAGCGTTGATCCAATGATCTCAATTTTATCAGTGTATTTGGCAATGGTTTTTCCCATAATTTTTTCCCATGCATCCTGTATCTGCAATGCCTGTATGCCGCTTTTTAAACGGCTCTTGTTTAAAAATTCTTTCATGGCTTCTGCCAGGGAGAGTTCACTCATGGAGCAAAATTAAGTAATCAATTCGTGAGACGTGAAAGGTGAGACGTGAGATAAGTTTTCACGTTTGTCGTCTTACGTTTCACGTTAATTCAATTATCTGCGCATTAAAGCCAAAGTTATTTAAAGATGTTTGCAGCCTGTCTAAATGCGTATCCGTAATAAAAACCTGGCTTTCATTATTTACACAAACCCATTGCAATAAATTCTGCATACGCAGGTCATCCAGTTTTTCAAAAACATCATCCAGCAAAAGGAGAGGAGCAAAGCCTTTATTTTCTTTCAGCATTTCAAACTCTGCCAATTTTAATGCAAACAACAAACTCTTTTTTTGTCCCTGCGAAGCAACCGCTTTAAACGGTTTGCCATTTAACTGCGAACCCAGATCATCTTTATGAACACCGGCATTACTGCGTTGCGAAAACATATCTCTTTCTCTTGATCTGTCTAACAGTTCTTCAAAAGTATTTTCATTTAACTGGCTCTCATAATTCAGATCTATCACTTCATTGTTGTTTGCTATCTGCAAATAAAAATCTTTGGCAAGAGGTATCAGTTTCTCTAAAAATTGTTTTCTCTTTTTATAAATTTCTTTTCCCGGTTGTATCAATTGCGAATCCAGCACCTGCAGCAATTGCATGTCGCGGTTCTTTTGATCTGCAAAATTTTTTAATAAACTGTTGCGCTGCAGTAAAACTTTATTGTAAATAATTAATTGCTGCAAATAATTTGCATCCATCTGGCTGAGAACAGTATCAATAAATCTTCTGCGTTGTTCGCTGCCGCCCGTTATCATTTCAATATCATCGGGGGCTATCATCACACACGGAAATTTGCCAATGTGTGCCGAGAATTTTTCGTACGCAATATCATTTACCAAAACTTCTTTTTTACCGGCGCCTCTAAAAATTGAAACCACGTTAAAATTCTCCTCAAAGCCCTCACCTTTGGAGAGGGTTTGGGTGAGGTCACATTCCAGCCTGAAACCATCTGCATTAAATTGAACATTTAAAAGATCTGATTTAGAAAAGTAGCTTTTAGTAAAACACAAATAGTAAATAGCATCAAGCAAATTGGTTTTTCCTTTACCGTTACAGCCGCAAATGCCCATAACTCTTTCGGTGAATTCAAAAGAAGCAGACGGGTAATTTTTAAATTGAGTAAGGGTTATCTTATTAAGGTGAAGCATGAAATTGCAAGATAAGATGAAAGTTATAGTTATAAATACTCACGCAAAGCCGCAAAAAGAAAAAATACGCATAAAGACGCAAAGATCATCTTTTGCGCCTTTGCTCCTTTGCATCTTTGCGTGAAAAAACAGGTAACAAAATCCTTATTTACTCATATAAAATCAGCCGTTCAAAAATCCATTTTCCCCCTTATCTTTGCGACCTAAATTAATTACCCTTGG
The DNA here is from genome assembly GCA_036564845.1 of Chitinophagaceae bacterium. GTDB lineage: Bacteria > Bacteroidota > Bacteroidia > Chitinophagales > Chitinophagaceae > Ginsengibacter. The sequence continues at coordinate 1,718 of DATCOF010000322.1, forward strand.
CAACAAAGTTTTCTAAAGAAACTTATCTGTACTGGTACGAGTTAATGCTGCTTATGCGCCGCTTTGAAGAGAAGGCAGGGCAATTGTACGGTATGCAAAAGATACGTGGCTTCTGTCATTTATATATTGGCCAGGAAGCAATAGGAGCCGGATGTATGACGGCAACCACGCCTGATGATATTTTTATTACAGCTTACCGCGATCATGCTTTGGCTATTGCAAAAGGCGTTACTGCCAAAAGCTGTATGGCTGAGTTATATGGAAAGGCAACCGGATGTAGTAAAGGCAAAGGAGGCAGTATGCACTTCTTTGGTGTAAAGGAAAGATTTTTTGGCGGTCATGGAATTGTGGGAGCACAAATAGGAACAGGAGCTGGGCTTGCATTTTCCGAAAGATACCTGGACACTCAAAATGTGGTAATATGTTTTTTTGGCGACGGCGCTGCAAGGCAGGGAATGTTACACGAAGTGTTTAATATGGCAATGCTTTGGAAGCTTCCGGTAGTTTTTATTTGCGAGAATAATAATTATGCAATGGGAACTTCTGTTGCCCGTACATCAAACGTATTGGATATTTATAAACTGGCAGATGCGTATGATATGCCCGGTGATAAAGTGGATGGGATGGTTCCCGAAGAAGTTCATGATGCTGTAGCAAGAGCAGTAAAAAGAGCAAGAGAAAAAGGCGGTCCTACTTTACTGGAAGTAAAAACTTACCGCTACAAAGGACATAGTATGAGCGACCCTGCAAAGTATCGCAGCAAGGAAGAGATGGAGGAATATAAATTACAGGATCCCATTGAAACTACTTTGCGTAAATTAAAAGAAGAATATAAAGTTGCTGATGCAGATATTGAAGCAATAAACGAAAGAGTAAAAGCCCAGGTAGGAGAAGCAGTGCAATTTGCTGAAGAAAGCCCATGGCCGGATGATAGCGAAGTTTACAAAGATGTATATGCACAGGAAGATTATCCTTTTATAATGGACTGATGATGTGCTGATAAATGGGTTGCTGATTGGGTGTAAAAAACTAAAATTAAATTATTAAACAAATGCTTGACCTCCCTCTCTGAAGGAGAGGGAACGAGGGTGAGGTAAAAAAGTAAAAAATAAATTTTCAATTAATAATATGCCCGAAGTCTTTCCCAAAAAATAAGGAAGGATCAGGGCGAGGTTAAAAAATAATAATGGCAGAAAAAAAAGTGCAGGAAACAACACAAAAAAAAGATGTTGATGTAATTACCAGGGCAAGGGGCTTTTGGATGAATTACAGTAAGCCGATCATTTATATTGGGGCAGCAATTATTTTACTCGGAGGCGGATGGCTTGTGTATAAATACATGATCAAATTACCTAAAGAAGAAAAAGCAAATGATGCAGTTTTTGTTATACAAAAATCTTTCAGTGATTTTAGCAATGCCCAGGCAGATTCTACAAAAACTATTTTAGCAAACAACGTTTTAAATGGTGATGGAGCAAACGGAGCGCTAAAGTTTATCAGCAAATATGATGGCACTGATGCGGCAAACCTTTGTAATTATTATGCAGGCGCATGCTATCTTTATTTAAAACAGTTTGATAAGTCAATAAAATATTTAAAAGATTTTTCAACAAGCGCTACTCAAATAAAAAGCAGGGCTTATGGAATGATAGGGGATGATTACGCTGAATTAAAAAAGAACAGCGATGCATTGGATTATTATAAAAAAGCTGCTGAGGCAAATGAAAAAGATGAATTTACTTCAGCAGAATTTTTATTAAGAGCAGGTATGTTTGCTGAATCGATTGGCAACAAAAAGGAAGCAATAGAACTGTACAAAAAAATAAAAACTGATTATCCTTTATCCGACAGAGCAGCAAATATTGACAAGTATCTTGCACGCCTTGGCGAAGTGGGAGAATAAAAAATTAATGGTATGTGATGGCAATAACTGATTCAAATTTATTTAATATAGATACGGGCATTCTGCAAAAGGATGCCTTTATTATTATTGTTCGTACAGAATGGAATGCTGCTATTGTAGACAAACTTGAGGAAGGTTGTTTGCGCATTTTAAACCAATACGAAATGACGAACTACAAAGTGATAACCGTTCCCGGCGCATTTGAAATTCCATTTGCGATAAAAAGTTTTTGGGATAATTCTCACTTGGGAAAACCGCAGGCATTTATTGCATTGGGTTGTGTGCTTCGTGGTGATACGCCTCACTTTGATTATGTGTGCAAAGCAATTACTGATGGAGTAGTTCAATTGAACTTATCTTTACCGGTGCCTACAATTTTTGGAGTGCTTACTGTTGACAATGATCAGCAGGCACAGGACAGAATTGGTGGAGTACATGGCAATAAAGGAGAAGAGGCTGCAATTACTGCATTAAAAATGTTAGCATTGCAACAGACGTTTTATACGAAATAAATTAAAAAATTTACAGTGAGAGTCCAATTATTTATCCCATGTTTTGTTGACCAGTTGTATGCTGAAACTGCTTTTAATATGGTTAAGGTTTTAGAAAAAGCAACCTGCGAAGTATATTACAATACAAACCAAACCTGTTGCGGACAGCCGGCTTTTAATGCAGGCTTTTGGAACGAAGCAAGAGATGTTGCTTCAAAATTTATAAAAGATTTTGATACTACAGATTACATCGTTGCTCCCAGTGCTTCCTGTGTAGGCTTTGTAAAAAATTATTACGGCAAATTATTCGAGAACTCTTCTTCGCACAATAAAGTAAAAGAACTTGGCAGCAGGATATATGAATTCTCTGCTTTTTTAACTGACGTTTTAAAGATAACCAACTACGGCGCCATGCTGAATGCAAAAGCAACTTATCATGATAGCTGCGCAGCCCTTAGAGAATGTAAAATAAAAGAAGGCCCGAGAAAACTTTTGAAAAATGTAAAAGGTCTTGAACTTATAGAGATGGCTGATAATGAGACCTGCTGCGGCTTTGGCGGAACATTCGCAGTAAAGTTTGAAGCCATATCTATTGCCATGGCAGATCAAAAAGTAAATCATGCATTAGCTACAGGTGCAGAATATATTATCTCAACTGATACGAGTTGCCTGCTGCATATTGATGGTTATATTAAAGGCAAAGGCTTGCCAATAAAAACAATGCATCTTGCGGATGTACTTGCGAGTGGATGGGAGTGATAAGATGTACGATGGGTGAAGTAAGATGCACGATGTTGATGTAGAATTTAGTTTTTAAAATTTAGAATTTATAAAAATGTATTGGCTTGTAAAATCAGAACCTTCAGTTTACAGTTGGGAACAATTTGTAAAAGACAAACAAACTTTTTGGAGCGGTGTAAGAAATTACGCTGCAAGAATTCATTTAAAGTCAATGAAGAAAGGTGATGAGGTTTTATTTTATCACAGCAATGAAGGGATGGAAATTGTAGGCATTGCAAAAATTACAAAAGAATTTTACCAGGATCCGACAACAGAAGATATAAGATGGGTAGCAGTTGATCTGAAGCCACAAAAAAAATTAAAGAAACCTGTAACACTCATACAAATAAAAGCAGACAAACGCTTAGCTAATTTGGCTTTGGTACGCATAGGCAGATTATCTGTACAACCCGTTAGCGAAAAAGAATGGCAAATAATTATGGAACTCGCAGGTGAGAAATAATGCATGTCTGAAATTAAAAAACATATAGTTGTCCTTACCGGCGCAGGCATTAGCGCCGAAAGCGGGTTAAAAACTTTTCGTGATAGTGATGGATTGTGGATGGGATATGATGTGTACGAAGTTGCATCACCGCATGGATGGAGAAAGGATCCAAAGCTTGTTCTGGATTTTTATAACATGAGAAGAAAAGATGTTGCAGGAGCACTGCCCAATGCAGCTCATATTGGTTTGGCCGAACTTGAAAAAGATTTTGATATTACTATCGTTACACAAAATATAGATGACCTGCATGAAAGAGGAGGCTCAACAAATGTTATTCATCTGCATGGAGAAATTTTTAAAATGAGAGGAGAGAAAGATGAGAATAAAATTTATGAAATAAGGGACGATATTAATTTGGGAGATAGGGCAGATGATGGAAGCCAGCTTCGTCCAAATATTGTTTGGTTTGAAGAACCTGTGCCTAAGATCGCTGAGGCAATGAGAATTATGTCGAAGGCTGATATTTTTGTTTTAGTTGGAAGCTCATTACAAGTGTATCCTGCAGCGGGTCTTATAGATTATGTTCCGCATCATGTTCCCAAATATATCATTGATAAAAAAATTCCGTACACATCTGCGCCAACAAATTTTTTCTTTATTGAAAGGCCTGCAACAGAAGGAGTGGAGGAACTGAGGAAAATATTATTGGGAAACCTGTCAGGTTCTTGAACCTGACAGGTTGATTTCATTAAATACAATTCCATTATCTGCCAACTCAGCTAATACAGGCATATAAATTTCAGAAACAATAGGAATATGCAATCCGGTTATTTTTATTTTATCCTGTAAAATTAATTTGGTTGCAATGCCTAATGGCAAGCCAACAGTATTTGCCATAGCGGTTCTTAAGCTGTCTTCTCCCTTTACTATTAAAGAACTTTTGATTGTTGATCGTTTTCCTTCGATAGCATATTCAACTTCATGAAGCATCACGACCATATCCTTGTCACCATCAGTTATCGCCAATTTTTTTTCAAGAATAAATTGCAAAATATCTGCTGAGCTTTTAAAATTTGTTGGCAGGTTAACATTACTTTCAATACCCAAATAAAGTAATTGACGATGGAATTCATTTCGATAAGGATCTGTTATGTATGCCTGCAAATAATTATTCCAGCTGCTTTTGTTTTCTGTATAACGTGATGTCTTTACATCAAACCAGTTCTCAAAAGTTTTACAGTTTTTTATTTGTTCAAAATCTTCTGTATCTGTTAATCCGATACTTACAAACTTGCTCCACCCACGACAAAAGGAAGGATGCCGCAAAGTTGTTCTGATGAATGTAGAAGTTCCCTGCAATCCATACAGATCAATATAATGCAATGAGTCACGGTTGGGATACCAGCATAACGGATAGTTATCAATAACATTAACGGGCGGACAATTTCTAAAAACATTTCTGTATGAAGTTTTTACATTTTTATTTTCCTTAAGGTATTCAGCGCCGTCTTTGCCTGCCAGCACTATGTTTCGTGGGTTCCATGTAACTTTATAATGCCATGGATTGTTATCACTTTCAGGAGCTATCAATCCTCCGCAATGAGAAATAAAAGATTCAATTATGCCTCCCTGCTTTTTAATTGAATGTATCATCTTCATTGCACTCATGTGATCAATGCCCGGGTCTAATCCCATCTCACATAAGAACAATATTTTTTTATCTGCAATTTCTTTTTCAAGGTTTTTAATATTTTCATCAACATAAGAAGCAGTGAGCAGGTTCTTATTAAATTCAACACAATCTTTTGCAATTAAAAAATGCAGGGTGGGGGGCAGCATTGAAATAACAATATCTGCAGATCGTACTAACTTCTTTCGTGAGTCCTCATCTTCTACATTTATTGAAACAGCCACTGCATTTTCAGCGCTTCCAATTTTTAATTTTGCTAAATCAACATCAGCATCACATACAATTAAATGCCAGTCATTTATTTTTATTTCTTTTAGCAGGTAATCTATTAAACAGGTCGCAGATTTACCGGCGCCAAACAACAATATTTTTTTCATCTAAAACAGGTTTCTTTAAAACGAACATGTATTTTCTCAAATAGAAATAAAAGTAAGCCAGAGTTTTTATAACGAACAAATTAGCTTTTAATAACCCAAATAAATTGTGTAAAAATTGAGGATTTCGCATTGCATAAAACAAGGAAAACCCATGTGAATAAAGTATATTTGCGCCAGTAAAAAAAATATGGAAACAATAGAAGATCAACTACCAAACGACGGCATTCCCAGAGGCAGAATAATCCCTGTAAACATTGAAGAGCAAATGAAATCATCCTACATTGATTATTCAATGAGTGTGATAGTTGGGCGTGCCTTACCCGATGTTAGAGACGGGTTAAAACCCGTGCATCGCCGCATTTTATTCGGCATGCATGAAATGGGAAATACCTTCGGCAAGCCTTATAAAAAATCTGCCCGTATTGTGGGTGATGTAATGGGTAAATATCATCCGCATGGCGATACCGCCATTTATGATACAATGGTACGTATGGCGCAGGAGTGGAGTATGCGCTACATGCTTATCGATGGGCAGGGAAACTTTGGGAGCCAGGATGGAGACAGCCCGGCAGCCATGCGTTACACCGAGGTTCGACTTCAGCGTTTTGCTGAAAGCATGCTGGAGGATATTGAAAAAGACACGATAGATTTTCAATTGAATTATGATGATACCACCAAAGAACCTACTGTATTGCCAACACGTATCCCTCAATTATTGGTAAATGGCTCCAGTGGAATTGCGGTTGGTATGGCAACAAATATGCTTCCTCACAATCTAACTGAAGTAGTAGATGCATGCGTTGCATATATTGATAACAAAGAAATTACAATAGATGAATTAATAAAAATAGTTAAGGCTCCTGATTTTCCTACAGGAGGGATTATTTATGGATACGAAGGAGTGAAGGCAGGCCTTCATTTCGGCAGAGGCCGTGTTGTTCTTCGCGGAAGAGTGAACATTGAAACCACAAAGAATGGCAGGGAAAAAATTATTATCACTGAAGTGCCTTACCAGGTTAACAGGGATATGCTTACCGAAAAGATCGGCCATTTGGTTGCTGATAAAATCATTGAAGGAGTATCTGATGTAAACAATGAAAGCAATAATAAAGAAGGAACAAGAATAGTTGTTGATCTTAAAAAAGATGTGGTTGCACAGGTTGTCATCAATCATTTATATAAACATACTGATCTGCAAACTTCTTTCGGCACCAACAATGTTGCGCTTATCAATGGCCGCCCGAAAGTGCTTAATGTAAAAGATCTTATTAGAGAATTTATTGAGTTTCGTCATGAGGTTGTAAGAAGAAGAACAGAGTTTGAATTAAGAAAAGCAAAAGAGAGAGCGCACATATTGGAAGGGTATATTATTGCTCTTGACAATCTTGATGCAGTGATCGCTTTGATAAGAAATTCATCTACTCCGGATATTGCAAGAGATGGATTGATGACAAGTTTCGGCATGAGTGAGATACAGGCAAAAGCCGTACTGGAAATGCGTTTGCAAAGATTAACAGGATTGGAGATTGACAAGATACGGGAAGAGCATGCAGAAGTGATGACTTTGATTGCACAGTTAGAAGAAATATTAGCAACAGAAAGTTTACGTTTTCAAATAATAAAAGATGAGCTGGCAGAAGTAAAACAAAAATTTGGTGATGCAAGAAAAACTGAGATCGTTTACCTTGATGATGAAATAAGAATGGAAGACCTTATTGAGAAAGAAGATGTGGTGGTAACTATTTCTCATTTGGGATACATCAAGCGAACATCAGCAACTGAATACCGCCAGCAACGCAGGGGTGGAAGAGGAGCAAGAGGAAGCAGTACAAGGAATGAAGATTTTATCGAGCATCTTTTTGTAGCATCTACACATCATACCTTATTATTTTTTACAGAGAAAGGAAGATGTTTCTGGCTTAAGGTTTATGAAATTACTGATGGTGATAAGCAAAGCAAAGGAAGAGCAATTCAAAATCTTATGCAAATACCGCCTGATGATAAAGTGAGAGCCATCATTGATATAAAAGATCTTCAGGATGAAGAATACATAAATAATAATTTCATTGTTTTATGCACCCGTAATGGAATTATTAAGAAAACAAAAGTTGCGGATTTTTCAAGACCAAGACAAACAGGTATAAACGCAATAACAATTAATGAAGGTGATCAACTGATTCACGCATGCTTAACTGACGGTAATAAAGAAATTTTGATGGCAGTTAAAAGCGGCCGCGCTATTCATTTTCCTGAAGCTAAAGTAAGGTCAACCGGTAGGGGAGCCATTGGAGTTTCAGGAATTGATGTAGACCCAACAAATGATGAAGTGGTGGGTATGATATGCGTTGATAAAGATGATCAATCCACAACAGTATTAGTGGTAAGTGGTAAGGGCTTTGGCAAACGCACTGCGGTTAATGAATATAGATTTACAAACCGTGGCGGAAAAGGTGTAAAAACAATTAATATTACAGATAAAACCGGGCCACTAATCGGGATATTGGATGTTACTGAAAAAGAAGACCTGATGATTACATGCAAATCAGGAGTAACAATTAGAACATCCATAGCTACTATAAGAGAGGCTGGTAGGGCAACACAGGGCGTTAAATTAATAAAGCTTGATGAAGGCGATGAAATAGCAGCAATAACAAAACTTAACGAGCATGAAGATGATGAAGAATTAATAGATGCTGTTATTGCTGATACAACTAATGTTATTTCAGGAGACACAGAAACAACCAATATCACAGAAGATACATCTATTGATAGTCCTGGTTTGGATGAAGATCTGAACAAAGATATATCTGAAGAAAAATAAGTCGGGATAAACACAACGATTAATAACAATAAAACAAGCAGCATGAAAAAGATACTATTAACCGGTTACTGTTTTTTAATAATGCTATCAGCATTATTTGCCCAGGATCCAAAAAAATTAAAGACGTACCTGGAAGCGAATCCTAAACAATTGGATAAAGCAAAAGCTGAAGTTGATGCAGCCATAGCAAAAAATCCTTCTGATCCAACAGCATTATATTATAAAAGCAAAGTGTATGCAGAACTTGCCTCAGACCCTATATTTAAAGTCTCAGTTCCTGATGCAAGAGAACAGGCATTTGAAGCTTTTAAAAAAGCCATAGATGGGGATAAGGGAAATAAAGTATTTCTAATACTTGCACAGGACAGGTATAAACCAATATTCGATCTGTACACAGGATACTATGATGCAGGTGCAGCAGCATTTAACAGTGGATCCACCAGCGGAAATAAAGCTGATTTTGAGCAGGCGCTTACCTTGTTCAAAAACTCTGATATGGTTGGCCGGTATATCTTTTCAAAAAAATGGGCCTTGTCAGAACTGGATACACAATTGGTTTTAACCATCGGCAAAGCAGCCATAAACGCAGGCAAAAAAGAAGAAGCTGTATTATGGTTAAAGAAATTAGCAGATGCAAATATTACCGGCACTGCCAATGACAAAACCAGTTATCAATTACCTTATCAATGGCTTAGCTTTTATTATAGAGATGCTAAGGACGAAGCAAATTTTTTAAAGTACTTAACGCTTGGCAAAAAAAATTATCCCAAAGATGATTATTACGACGCTGTAATGTTGGATTATTACAGGGATAAAAAAGATTGGGATGCCTTGTTCAAAAAATATGATGAGATGGTTATAACATATCCTGATAGCGTGCAATACCATTTTAATTACGCCAACGAAGCCTTCATGTATGTTTATAACAGTGATGCCGGAACAAAGATCAATAATAAAGAAATGCTGTTAAAAAATGTTGAGACACAATTGCAAAAAGTATTAAGCGTAAGACCCAACGATCTAAATACAAATTGGTTACTTGGTCAATATTATTATAACATCGGTATAGATACGAAAGAAGTTGCCATAGCAATAAAGGGAACAAAACCTGAAGATGTAAAAAAGAAAGCTGATTTAAATGCACAGGCTAAAGATAATTTTAATAAAGCCATTCCTTATGCTGATAAAGCATTATCCATTCTTGAAGGAAGCAATAAAAAATCTGACAAATCAAAATATAAGTCAATTGTCGACCTCATGCAAAGGATATATACAAGTTTGAACCAGCCGGATAAAGTAAAAGTATACCAGGGTAAATATGATACAGCAGATGCTAAATTTGTAAATTAATTTTTTCTAATATTTAAAGAGAACCCGGGATTTATTCCGGGTTTTTTATTTTACAAATTTTGTTGGTAGCATTTTTGTACACTTTTACAAAACGATTTGTATGCGTATAGATAACTCTACTGAAAACGGCCTTTCCATTATGTTGTGGATTGTGATGATCTTAACTGCGGGATGTATCGGCAGTTTATATTTTACTGGATAGTTCATTTTAGTGAAATATTTTTTTTATAAGAAAAAAAAACGTTGAGCTGGTTGTTCCCTATACTTACGATACAATATTTTAACTTATTGAACGGGGCATATTATCAATCAGCAAAAACAATTACGAAAAATAAAAAAGCTTCGTATGCTTTTTAT
>DATCOF010000323.1:0-20513 GCA_036564845.1 Chitinophagaceae bacterium
TTGCCATCACCAAAACGCCGGGCTATTAGATATTACTGATTCATTTTGGAATAATCTTAGAAGCGACCTTATTATTAAACTCCTGGCTTTTTTTAATATTTTTAGCAGGGGCAATTTTTTTATCAACACACTCTTTTACAATTTCCTGATATTTTTTGGCTCTGTTTCTTTCTACCGAATCTTCATCCGGTTATTTCCTGATAAAAAAATATGGCTGATCCTCATATTATTTGCATTGCCATCACTTATATATTTTACATCGGGCATACATAAAGATGGACTTGTTTTCCTGGGCCTGGGGATCATTTGTTATAATTTATTTTTTCTTGTAAAGAAAGATTTTTCAACACCAAAGTTCTTATGGCTGCTCTTGGGCATTGCTATCATCTTTCTTTTTAGAAATTTTGTATTACTTACATTAGTCCCTGGTTTAACCTCATGGATAATTGCCGAAAAAACAAGTAGGTTTAAACTACAGACTTTTATAGTTTGTTATCTCTTCTTTATCATTTTATTTTTTGGGGCCGGAAACTTGCATCCTGCATTAGATCTGCCTGAATATGTTTCAACCCGGCAAATAGCTTTTTTACAAATTGCAAAAGGCGGACAATCTGCAATAAACATTAACCCGCTTTTCCCTGGTTTCAGAAGCTTCTTAAATAATGCACCGCAGGCATTAAACCATACTTTAATGCGGCCATACCTCAGTGAAAAATCTGATCTGCTTTACCTCCCCCCGGAAATTGAGATCTTTATCTTCCAGGCGTTATTTTTTATTTTTCTTTTATTCAGATCGGCTAATAAAAAGATAGATGCATTTATCTATTTCTGTATCTTTTTTAGCCTCTCGATGTTTCTGATGATTGGATATACCATCCCGATTTTGGGAGCGATTGTCAGGTATAGAAGTATTTATTTGCCATTGCTTATAATACCAATTCTTTGCTATACCGACTGGAAAAAAGTGCTTAAATTTATACACTTTAAAAAATAATATAATATTTATTTTTATTAAGTTTTTCTCCACAATTAGGTGTAATTAACTAAGATTGCTTTTTTATATGGCGTAAAACCCTTTTTTTTGCATAATAACTAAATAAAATTATGGAATCATTACGTTTTAAAGCAATTCACAATTTAACAGCCAACCCTTTTTCGGTTGATGTAAAAGGATCAACGAAAATCACACAAATTTTTGGCGAAAATGTATTTACACTAAAAACAGCCCGGGAATTTTTAAGTGATGAAGCATACAAAAGTCTTTTGGCTTCAATAAAAAGTGGAAGTAAAATAGATCGTAAAATGGGCGATCAAATTTCTGCAGGTTTAAAAGGCTGGGCTGAAAAAAAGGGAGTAACACATTTTACACACTGGTTTCAGCCATTAACAGGCGCAACTGCTGAAAAACATGATTCTTTCTTTACATTAAAAGGAGACGGTGGTGCACTTGAAGAATTTGATGGTGCAGCATTAATACAACAGGAACCGGATGCATCTTCTTTCCCAAGCGGTGGATTAAGAGCAACTTTTGAAGCAAGAGGATATACTGCCTGGGATCCATCTTCCCCAGCATTCATTATGGAAATAGGCCAGGGGAAAACTTTGTGTATACCAACAATCTTTGTTTCCTATACAGGTGAATCTCTCGATACCAAAACTCCTTTGCTAAAGGCATTGGTAGCATTAGATAAAGCCGCTGTTGACGTTTGTCAATATTTTGATAAGAATGTTACAGAAGTTAAAGCAACCTTAGGCTGGGAACAGGAATATTTTGTAGTAGATGCAAGTTTGGCAAATGCCCGTCCTGACTTGATCATGACTGGTAGAACAGTTTTTGGTCATGCGCCGGCTAAAGGCCAGCAATTGGAAGATCATTATTTTGGTTCAATACCTGAGAGAGTTTATGCCTTCATGAGAGATTATGAAGAAGAAGCGTACAAACTCGGTATTCCTTTGCGTACACGTCATAATGAAGTGGCGCCTTCACAGTTTGAGTGTGCACCGATATTTGAATCAGTAAATCTTGCAGTTGATCATAATACTTTGCTGATGGATGTTATGACAAGGGTTGCAAAAAGGCACAACCTTGTGGTTCTTCTTCACGAAAAACCTTTTGCAGGTATCAATGGTAGCGGTAAACATAATAACTGGAGCCTTGCTACTAATACAGGTGTAAACTTATTGGGACCTGGTAAAACGCCGAAAACCAATTTAATGTTTCTTGCATTTTTTGTGAATGCTATTAAGGCCGTTCACGATTATGCTGATCTTTTAAGAGCGTCTATTGCCTCTGCAGGTAATGATCACAGGCTGGGAGCTAACGAAGCGCCTCCTGCTATTATCTCAATTTTTATCGGTAAATATTTAACGGATGTTTTAAAGCAAATTGAAAGCCGTGTAGGAGAAAAATTTGACGAACAGGATGAGGCGATGCTTAAACTGGATATTCATAAAAGCATTCCTGAATTGATGCTGGATAATACCGACAGAAATAGAACTTCACCATTTGCATTTACCGGTAATAAATTTGAATTCAGGGCTGTTGGTTCGGGAGAAAATTGTGCAGCTGCAATGACAGTACTTAATACAATAATGGCTGGAACACTTACCCAGTTTAAAGCTGATGTAGATGCTATTATTGAAAAAGGCGAAAAGAAAGAGATCGCCATTATGCAGATAATTCAAAAATATATTGTAGAAAGCAAAGATGTTTTATTTGAAGGCGATGGTTACAGTGCAAAATGGGAACAGGAAGCTAAAAAAAGAGGATTGCCAAATGTAAAAACCACACCATTGGCATTGGATGCATTTGTAACTGATAAAGCAAAAAAACTTTTTAAACAAAATAATATCTATTCACATAGCGAGCTTGAAGCACGTCATGAAATTTTGCTGGAGAATTATGTAAAGAAAGTTCAGATTGAAGCAAGAGTTATGGGAGATCTGGCCACAAACCATATTTTACCTCCTGCTATCAAATACCAAAACATTTTAATCGGGAATATTAAGGGATTAAAAGATATTGGCCTTGCTGCATCAGCATCAGAAACCCAGACTCAAATAGTTACTAAAATATCTGAGCATATTAATGCAGTGAGTAGCAAAGTTGAAAAAATGATAGAGGCACGAAAGGTTGCCAACGAAATTGCTGATACAAGAGAAAGAGCAATTGCCTATTGCGATACAGTAAAATCATGTTTTGATGAGATCCGCTACAATGTAGATAAGTTAGAGCTTTTGGTAGATGATAAATTATGGGAACTTCCAAAATACAGAGAACTTCTTTTTCTTAGGTAATATTTCAATTCAATTTAAATCCCGCAGGTTGCGGGATTTTTTTATTTAACAAACCTCCTATAAACTTTTAGGATAAATTGCAATCTATCATGAAACAAAAAGCATCATGAAAAAATTACTTGCCATTATAATACTGATATCACTTATCAGTTCTAAAACTTTTTCACAGGAAAAAGAGATTCAGCCTTTACATCAAAGAGATTCGGCGATACCAATGAAAGGTGAACATGTAAAAAAAATTAAAGAACTGAATCTCTCTAAACAACAAAAAAAAGAAGTAAAAAAATATAGAAGATCAAATAAGGCAAAGGTTGCTGCAATAAAAAATAATGCTGCACTTACTGAACAGCAAAAGAAAGATCAGCTTGTTCAATTGCATAATGAGAAGCATGAAAAGCTTGAGACAATTCTTACTCCAGAACAAAAAGAAAAATTGAAGAAAATGAAAAAAGATCAGCCACGCCGGGGCGTTACCAATATGCCTAATGAAAGAACGGCAAAGTAATTATTAGCCCCTATGATCTTCCACTGCCGATTCCAAATAACTTTCTGTTGGCTCGCATGTACAAATTAAATTCCTGTCACCATACGTATTATTTACCCTGCTAACTGAAGGCCAAAATTTATTCTCCTTTAAATATTCCAAAGGAAAGGCAGCCTGTTTACGTGAGTAAGAATATTTCCATTCATCATCAGTTATAACTGCCAATGTATGGGGTGCATTTTTTAATGGATTATTTGTTTTATCACTGATGTTTTGGATCTCTTCATAAATATTTATTAAAGCATCACAGAAACGGTCAAGTTCAACTTTGCTTTCACTTTCTGTTGGCTCTATCATTATTGTTCCGGCAACCGGGAAGCTAAGTGTTGGCGCATGAAACCCGTAATCCATAAGCCTTTTAGCAACATCCTCTGCTTCAATACCTGCACTGCTTTTAAATGGTCGCAGATCTACAATAAATTCATGAGCACATGTTCCACCTCTTCCTGTATAAAGGATCTTGTAATATTTTTTTAATCTTGCCTTCATATAATTGGCATTCAGAATTGCATACTCCGTTGCTTTGCGAATACCATCAGCACCCAACATTTTTATGTATGCATAACTGATAAGCAAAATACTTGCAGAGCCATAAGGCGCAGCACTAACTGAATGTATTTGTTTTTCTGTATTTATTAGAACCGGATGACCAGGTAAAAAAGGAGCAAGTTTTTCATTCACACAAATTGGTCCCACTCCCGGGCCGCCTCCGCCATGCGGAATTGCAAAAGTTTTATGAAGATTTAAATGACAAACATCAGCGCCGATAATTCCGGGAGATGTAAGACCCACCTGGGCATTCATGTTTGCACCATCCATATAAACCAATCCGCCATTATCATGAATGAGTTGGCAAATTTCTCTTATACTTTCTTCAAACACACCATGTGTTGACGGATAAGTTACCATCAAACCGGCAAGAGAATCTTTATATTTCTCTGCTTTCTCTTTCAGGTCATTCATATCAATATTCCCTTCATCATCGCATTTTGTAACAACAACTTTAAAGCCTGCCATCACAGCCGAAGCAGGATTTGTCCCGTGTGCTGAAATAGGAATTAATATAACATCACGATGATCATCTTTACGATTTTCATGATACGCTTTTATAGTTAACAACCCAGTATATTCGCCCTGAGCACCACTATTAGGCTGTAAACTACATGCAGTAAATCCTGTGATAACGCTAAGCATATCTTCCAGTTCATCAATTATTGTTTGATAACCTTCGGTTTGATCTGCAGGTGCAAACGGATGAATTTTGCTAAACTCAGGCCAGCTAACAGGAATCAATTCAGAAGCAGCATTCAACTTCATTGTGCAAGAACCGAGTGATATCATTGAATGTACAAGAGAAAGATCTTTATTCTCCAACACTTTTAAATAGCGCATCATTTCTGTTTCGCTGTGATGGCTGTTAAAAACAGGATGCAATAAAAACGGAGATGTTCTTGTAAGTGAAGCAGGAATATTTTCAAGATCAGTTTCATTATCAAAAGTTGCGACAGCCGTATTTATTCCTTTTGCTGCACCAAATATTCCTGACAGATTTAATACATCCAACTGCGTTGTTGTTTCGTCAATCGAAATTGTAATTGTTTTTTTATCAACATAATAAAAATTTATTTTATGTGCTTCTGCAATTGCCCTGATAACAGAAGCATCATCAACCTTTACAGAAATTGTGTCGAAAAAATTCTCATTAGTTATTTCGTATCCAAGATCAATTAATTCGTTGGCTAAAGTTTGTGTTAGCAAGGCTACTCTCTTAGCAATATTCTTTAAGCCTTCAGCTCCATGATAGACAGCATACATCGCCGCCATGTTTGCCAGCAATGCCTGTGCAGTACAAATGTTGGAAGTAGCTTTTTCACGACGGATATGTTGTTCTCTTGTTTGTAAAGCCATACGCAAACAACGATTGCCCTGCGCATCAACACTCACACCGATAATTCTTCCTGGAATATTTCTTTTAAAATCATCTTTGGTTGCAAAGAAAGCAGCATGCGGTCCGCCAAAACCCAGAGGCACACCAAACCTTTGCGTAGAGCCAATTGCAACGTCAGCACCTAATTCACCCGGTGGAGTTAAAAGTGTTAATGCCAGCAGATCAGTTGCCATAACAACCTGCGCATTTACATTATGAACTACGTTTATAAAATCACGATGATCCTCAATACTTCCTTCGCTATTTGGATATTGAATTATCGCACCAAAAAAAGTATCATCCAATTGAATAGTATGAAAATTTGCAAACACCAATTCAATGCCAACAGGCTTGGCTCTTGTTATCAGAACCTCTTTTGTTTGCGCAAATATTTTTTCATCAACAAAAAACTTTGGAGAAGTGGCATGTTCATGATCACGATTCTTATGATTAAAAAGCATTGACATTGCTTCAGCAGCGGCTGTGCCTTCATCAAGCAAACTTGCATTGGCAATTGGCAACGCAGTAAGATCGCTTACCATGGTTTGAAAATTCAATAAACTTTCTAAACGCCCCTGCGCTATCTCTGCCTGGTAAGGTGTGTATTGTGTGTACCAACCCGGGTTTTCAAAAAGATTTCTGAGGATAACACTGGGAACAATGGTGTCATAATATCCCTGGCCTATGTATGATTTATAAACTTTATTTTTTGCCGCAACTTTTTTTAATTCATTTAAATATTCAAACTCACTTATCGCAGGTGTTATATCAAGGTCGCCTTTAATTTGAATTGCCGCGGGTATGGTTTTATTTATCAACTCCTCTAAGGAACTCATACCAATTTGCTGTAACATTTCTGCTGTTTCGTGCTCATTAGGTCCGATGTGCCTGTCTGCAAATTCATTTGATTGCTTCTCAAAAAGATTCATACTTCTATTTTATTTTTTAGTTGGATTGTAATTTTCATTCACTTTTAGTCAAATCAGGCGCAAAGTTACAACGGAACAGCTAAATATTAAGTTATAATATCCTCCAATATTGCATGCATTATCTTTACATGATGAAGGAAGACATGATGCAAAATTGGGAGAAGAAATCAGCTGAAAATCAAAAGAAATATAAGAGGTTTTTAGAAAGGCCTGACAAGAACAAGGTGCTGAAAGCCTTGCCCGAACTGCATGATGAAGCTTTTGCCAAAATTGATTGCCTGCAATGTGCTAATTGTTGTAAAAATTATTCGCCCCGTTTTAAGACGCCTGATATAAAACGAATTTCGAAACATTTAAAAATGAAAGAAGGCGATTTTATTGAAACTTATTTACGCATTGATGATGACGGAGACTATGTAACCAACAGTAAGCCATGTCCTTTTTTAGGAGCTGATAATTATTGCGGCATTTATGATAACCGCCCAGGTGATTGCGTTCGGTTTCCCTATACTGATGAAGATGTGATAATTAAAAGGCCGCAACTCACCATAAAAAATTCCAGCTTTTGCCCTATAGTTTATTATGTATTGGAAGGGCTGGTTAAAGATGTAAAGTAATTAATTCACAGAATTGCTTTTCACATTAACGAACTTATTTATTTTAGAAAGCAGGTCTTCGGCTTCAAAAGGTTTTTGAATAAAATCATTGGCACCATATTGCTGCGCAGTCTGTAAAACTTTATCATCGCCTGATACCATTATCACATGAATGTGTTTGTAATCAGGATGAAATTTTAATTGCTTACAAATAACCCTTCCATCATAACCGGTTAAAAAAACATCTAACAAAATTATATCAGGTTGATACGTTTTTACCTTATAAAAAATATCTTCTGACTTTATTACAACCTCAACTTCAAAATTTTTTGACCGCAATAAAAGAAAAAGCATAGCGCTTATATCTTCATCGTCATCAATGATCAATAGCTTATTCATTAGGTGTACTTGTTTATTTTGTTTCAGTAAGTTCTTCGTAAGCCGCTGTCAGTCCACGTTCTATTCCATCACCCTGCCATTCAGTTACCCCGGGAATTGATTTTGCTTTTATTATTTCATCTTTTGATTTGCCGGATTTTATTTCGCTATCAACAAACTGCAACAAATTAGAAAGATAATTTTGCATCGCTTTAATATCATCTTTATTGCCTGTTACTTTTTCAGGATCGAAAGCATGTCCGAAAATAAAAATAGTTTCATCATCAAATGTGCTCAGTGTTTTATCCAATACTGCTATCCAGCTTTTAATGTTTGCGCCTGCACTTCTGTCAACAAAAGCATACCTCCGGTTAAAAACAAGATCGCCCAAATGTGCAATGTTGGAATGTTCAAAATGAATTATTGCATCACCGTTTGTATGAGCCGCTCCAAAATAATACCCTTTAATTTTTTCATCCCCAACCTTTGTATTCCATGTATCAGTAAAAGTTGTGTCGGCAAATAATTGTTTGTCTACATTCTTTTGCATTTCTGCAACACGCCTGTGGTTTGATAAACAATTTTCATGCCCCACTACATGCGGAACAATATCTTTAAATGCAATGTTACCTGATGTGTGATCACCATGATGATGTGTATTTATCAAAAGATGAAATGGTTTGTCATTTCTTTTTTTAAGTTCTGCAATTAAATGCTGAGCCTGCTCAGGAAACTCTGCATCTACTACGACTGTGCCTTTTTTAGAAAGCTGGAACCCAATAGTGCCTCCCTTCTCGGTGAAAATTCCAATATCATTGCGAAGCATTTTTATCTTCCATGGATCATCAAAAAAATACGCCATTGACCTGGTATCAGCAAGTGCAACAGCGCCTAATGTAAATGTGGATGCCTGGATGAATTGTCTGCGTTTCATAAAGATTATTTTAGATGTTAAGATAATAAATCTAAAAGATCAATACTGCATTTTTCTTAATGCCGGGGCTTTAAACCATGTTGTTATAACTATTGCGATCGTCATACAACCACCAAAGACCACTGATGGTACCACCCCCATTAATTTTGCTGCCAGCCCGCTTTCAAATTGCCCTAACTCATTGCTTGAATTTATGAACATTGAGTTTACACTCATCACCCTGCCACGCATATTATCAGGCGTTTTTAATTGAGTTATCGTTCCCCTGATCACAACGCTGATACCATCTACAAGTCCGCCAACAAACAACGCCGCAAATGATAGCCAGAATAATTTTGACAACCCGAAAATAATTATGCACGAACCAAAAGCCGCAACTGCAAAGAATAGTGTTCGCCCCTGTTTATATCGCAATGGAAATAAGGTTAATAAAATAACGATACAGATAGAACCCATATCGGATGCAGCATTCAGGAAGCCAAAACCTTCGGGGCCTACTTTTAAAATATCTCTTGCATATACAGGAACCATGGCCACAGCGCCGCCAAAAAGAACCGCAAAAAGATCGAGCGATATTGCACCCAATAATTCTTTTGTTTTGATAACAAATTTTAATCCTTCTTTTACGCTGTCCCAGGTTTTCTTTTCTCCACGTTTATTCAAAGCCGGTTTTTGTTTTAACCTGATTAAAAAAAATGAAGAGGTTATGATCAAACAAGCTATTGTTATAAATGTGCCTGTTATGCCAAAGCCTGCAATTAAAAAACCGCCAACTGCATGCCCGGTTACTGATGCTGAAAGCCACGTTCCCTGGTTCCAGGTAGTGGCATTTTGTAAAGTATGTTTAGGAACAATGTAAGCGATAAGTACGCTGAAAGTAGGTCCTGTAAAGGATCTTACAACACCTGTAAAAAAAACAGTAATGTAAATACAAATGGCTATCCAATGATTACTTAAATGATCGGAAGTGAAATGTGTTGATAAAAACAACAGGATGAGAACTGCACTTAGATACAATACAACGCCTGTTAATAATAATTTTCTTTTTTCACTAAGATCAATTATATGGCCTGCGTATAACGCCATTGTAACAGCCGGTATTACTTCGGAGAGGCCGATCAATCCTATTGCGAAAGGATCGTTGGTTAAATTATAAACCCACCAACCAACAACTGTGCTCATCATCCTTAACCCCATAATAAATGTAAAACGGCCGGCCATAAGATTGCGGTATTCTGCAATTTTTATAGAAGCAAAAGGGTCGTGTTTAATTATCATTCATTTCTTTGTCAGGGTAAATTTAAATAATGCTGACCATCATCATAATCGTTATCAAGGGCATCAATAACAACTTTTAAATGTTCATCGTTTCCCAAAAAATCTGAGTTGGAAGCATCAATAAAAAGTGTTTTGATATTATGCTGTTTGATGTACTGGGTATAGGTTTCCTGTAAAGTGAAAAGATATTCCGATTCAATATTCAGCTCGTAGGATCGGTTTCGTTTTCTAATATTCTCCTTCAATTTATTTACCGGTGCATGTAAATAAATAAGCAGATCAGGCTGCACCAATTGAGGATTAATAATGTCGAATAATTTTTGGTATAGAAGAAATTCCTCTTCGGGCAAATTTACCTTTGCAAACAAAAGACATTTTGTAAAAAGATAATCTGAGATAGTTACATTTTGAAACATGTCCTTTGTCTGCAAAAGATCTTTCAATTGCTTATAACGCTCAGCCATAAAAAATAATTCGAGCGGAAAAGCATACTGGCGTTGATTTTCGTAAAACTTAGGCAGAAAAGGATTATCGGCAAATTCTTCCAATATCAGCCTTGCATTAAAATGCTTGCTAAGCAAATGAGCGAGAGTAGTTTTGCCGGCGCCAATATTTCCTTCTATTGTTATAAAATTATATTTCATTCTTATGTGTCAAAAATAACAAGTGTAAAGAGAAGAAAAAATTATGGCAATAAAAACAGTGTTGATAAACCTTATAGATTGGTTAGTGGCCTCACTTCCAGTTTATCTTTGGATGTGGATAATAAATTTTGTATGCTTTGATTAAATACAGGGTGTAAAAAATTGGGGGCAATTTCATTCAAAGGTATCAAAGCAAATTTCCTGTTTTGGATCTCAAGATGAGGGATCGTGAGATCTTGTTGGCTTATAATTTCATCATTAAAAAATAAAATGTCGATGTCAATTATCCTGGAAGCATTTTTTTCAGTCCTTATCCTGCCCATTTTATTTTCAATAGAAAGAATTAGCTGCATTATTTCTTCTGCAGAAAATTTTGTTTCTATTAGCAATACCTGGTTTAAAAAATCAGGCTGCTCTGCAATTCCCCATGATGCAGTTTCATAAATTGATGAAGCTTTTATTATTTCGCCGAGATCATTCTCTATATGCATTCCGGCTTTAGCAAGATTGTCTAACCTGTTTCCTAAATTCCCTCCTATCAATAAATATGCAGCGTTCATCATTGCGTTTGAAATAATCTTTTATCAAGCTCCAATAATTCAGTGTGAATTACTTTTATTTTTTTAAAATCTTTATGCTGTGGGTTTATTAAAAAATTATGTTCCTGCGGAACAATTGCAGATGGAACTTTTAATACCAGTGTCTGATTTGCTTTTAAAAATTCATCCCCAATTGAACGGGTATACTCAATATGATTTTGCCAACTTTGCCTAAGTTTTTTCAACTCTATCGTTGCAACTGAATCTTCAGGAATTTGAATACTCAACAATGTATATGTATCAGGTGAGGAGAATTTATCAACCCGTACCAAAATTTCCAGTATAGATAATGAAATAAATTCTGACATATATACAACACCTATTCCAACAGGATTCCATCGTCCTCCATAATTTTTTGCTCCTTGTCCCGATATATTATGAGCATAATTGCCTGTAGTTAATCTATAAATGATCATGCTAAGATGCCGTGTTCTATCCTTCCTAATTGAATAAGTACAAGGTTGATGCCATCAATGGTTCTCAGGGATTGTAATGATAATCTGCCCTCAAGCATAATTGGATCGCTTCTTAACCACCTTATAAATTTATCAAGGCTCCCAAAAACTTCAACACCTCTTTGTATAACCTTATCAATTTGCAAAATCCTATCGGTAACACTAAAAGGAAAACTGCTGTTGGCTTTTGCATAGCGATGTAAAGTTCTTTCAGAAATGTGAAGTATATCAGACCATTCCTGTAAAGTAAATGGAACTTTATCCGCAATCTTTTTAAATTCTTTATAATTAAAATCTTTTACCAGCGGCATTATCTTTACACTTGAGAAACTAACCATTGGCTCATGTACTTTTGAAGCTTTTGCAAAGACTTTATATTCAACAGGCTTTTTTTTTGTTTTTTTATCTTTTTCCATTGTTTGACATTTGTCATACAAATATACGACATCTGTCATAATCTCAAAATTTTTCTTCATTAATTTTTTATCCAATAGTTTTACGCTCTTAAAAAAAAATGAATGAAATCTTATAGCCAGACAAAAGCGATGCTCGCCATTACAAAGGCAAGCCTGAGAGCAATATTCAGAAGCCCCTCAGCAGTTATTTTTGGCTTTGCTTTCCCGTTAATATTTATTCTTGTTTTTGGCTTTATCGGCGGAGGTGGCGTTACTGTAAGGATAGCATTAAAAAACCTGAGCGACACCAACAACGTATTGATGAAAAATGGTTTGCTTAAAAATCCTTCGATAAGATTAATAAAAGATTATCCGGGAGATGAAGCAAAAAAAGAATTAGCAAAAGGAAATCTTGCAGCAATAATAGAGATCGATTCAACACCGGCACCAAATGGCGGCCAACAATATATTTTTAAAACCACTACATCATCAGCCAGTATGGATAAATTTCCTATCCTGCAATCGCAATTAGGCTCAGTAATAAGAATGGCTGATGAGATGACTTTTCCTAACAGACCTACACTCGCAAAAATAGAAAGGCAGCCCGATGTACCCGGAAGGCAATACAAAACAATA
Source organism: Chitinophagaceae bacterium (assembly GCA_036564845.1). Taxonomy (GTDB): domain Bacteria; phylum Bacteroidota; class Bacteroidia; order Chitinophagales; family Chitinophagaceae; genus Ginsengibacter. The sequence continues at coordinate 12,613 of DATCOF010000323.1, forward strand.
GATTTTATTTTACCGGGCCAATTAGGCTTTTCCTTATTAAGTGCAGGCGTGTTTGGCGTTGCATTTATGTTTTACAGTTTACGAAACACATTGGTGCTAAAACGTTTTTTTGCAACACCAATTAAGCGTACCTATATCATTTTGGGAGAAGGGTTAAGCCGCGTATTATTTCAGTTACTAACGGCAATAGTAATTATTGCGATTGGCTATTTTCTTTTTGGTTTTACATTGGTGCATGGCTTTGAAACATTTTTAGAAATGATGGTATTAAGTTTTATCGGCTTATTGATATTCATGGGTTTTGGATTTGTTGTAAGCGGTATTGCAACCAGCGACAGCACCATTCCACCTCTTGCTAACCTGATCACACTTCCACAATTTCTCCTGGCAGGAACTTTTTTTCCTATCGATCGCTTCCCTGGCTGGTTGCAGGTGATTGCACAAGTTTTACCACTTACTCATTTAAATATTGCAATGAGAAGCGTAGCTTTTGAAGGCGCTAATCTTTGGGATGTAAGAACTGAGATAGGGATACTTTTATTATGGGGAGTAGTTGCTTATGTATTAGCCATCAAATTTTTTCGCTGGGAATAAAAAATTCTTTTCTGAAATATTCTACATATTATTCTCTGCTAAGGCAAAGGTTTTTGTTGTTGCAATAAAATAAATTTTTATAAATGCAACGAACTTCAATCATGCATTGTCAACAATATTGAACACAGTACATGGATTACAACAAACTGATCAGAGATACGCTAAAGTTAAAGCCGGAAGCGCAACGGCAATTATATGATCATTTCGCCCAACAAATGCTTGGCGTATGTTTTCGTTATACCAAAAGTATAACCGATGCTGAAGATATTTTACAGGAAGGTTTTGTAAAAGTTTTTAATCATCTGCACCAATACAATTTTGAAGGTGAACTTGGTGGATGGATAAGAAAGATAATGGTGAATACTGCGCTTAATTATCTTAAGAAGAATAAAAAATATCAATACGAAATGTCATTTGAAGATGTATCACTGCATCCTGTTTCCGCGGATAATCCTGAAGTGAAATTAGATAGTAAACAATTGGCAGAACTGATAAGGCAGTTACCAACAGGCTTCCAGACAATCTTTAATCTTCATGCTGTAGAGGGGTATTCACATGTTGAAATTGCTGCAATGTTAGGCATTACCGATGGCACATCAAGGTCGCAATATGCAAGAGCAAGAGCATTGCTTATTGAATGGATAAAAAAAAATTCATTAGAAATTAAACCAGGGAACTATGCAAGAAAATGAATTTGAAAAACAGGTACAGCAAAAAATGGATGAACTAAAACTCATTCCATCTGGCGCTGTATGGCAAAGAATAGAGCCACAGATCAAAAAAGAAAAACGTCGCAGATGGTTATTGATTTTTTTACCGGTGATACTCATTGGTTTTTTGTATGGAGGATATTTATTTGTGAACAGAAGTAACACTCCTCCGGAAGCTAAACAAGGGCTGACAAATAATTTGATCAAAAAAAATAATGTTATTGAAAAAACAAAAGCTGATTTTGATTCTGCAAAAAACAATGCGTCTCTTCTAGAAAATAAAAATACAATTTCGAAGATTATAATTACAAAAGGGAACGGTAAGCAAAAAATAAAAACTCAGGGCAAACTAAAAATTACCATTGCTCATGATATCGATAAAAGTTTGACAAAAGATATAACAAATAAAAAAGTATTTGACACAACACAAAATATTATTGAGAATGGTAGCTTAAGTTCCAATATTAAAAATCCTGAGCAGGAAAAAATATTACCTGCCGGAGAAACTAAACCGGATACTATAACTATCCTTAAAGAGGAGACAGCAAACGATATTACGATTGATTCTATTAAAAACAATGCGGAGAAAAAAAATGAAAATGTAATAGATACACCGCATAAGAATATGATCACTCCAAATAAACATTTGTGGAGTTGGGGATTTTCATTATCTGTCGGGGTATCAGGAATGGCAAATAATTTATTTGGGTCACAGGATAAAAATCCTGCTTCTGCTTTTTTATCTTCAGCTTTTCCTGCAGCTTCAGGATCCACCGCCACTCCATCATTAATAAGATCTTCTATAGCATTTCTCACCGGCGTTTCTGTTGAAAGGAAAATACATAAAATAATATTTACTACAGGACTCAATTATAAATTATTCAGCACTACAAATACAACAGGAACAGACAGCGCTAATTATTTCAGGGCAACAAGTAATATTAACACCTACCATAACTTTTACCATTATATAGAGTTACCGGTTGGGATTAAATTTCAAATAGTAAATTCTAAAAAAATAAAATTGAATTGGAACATTGGATCTTCGATAGCTCAACTTATCGGCAGCAATGCTTTACAATTTAATAATATTACGGGTTTATATTTTCATGATAATTCTCTTTTTAATAAAACTCAATTTGGATTTAATACAGGATTAGATATTGCATTATTTTCAAAACAAAATAGATCACTTCTTATCGGGCCTTATTTCAATTATGGCATTTCTAAAATCGCTTCGCAGGGATACAACAAACACCATTTTACTTTTACAGGATTAAGGGCGCAAATTATTTTCAGAAAAAAATAATTTCTTATGCCACGTTTTTAGTAACACTGTTGTCAACTCATAAAACTAATAATCATGAAATATATTAACTCCTTTACAGTTATTTTTACATTACTCTTCAGCTTCATTTTTAGCGGCTGTGTAAAAGATACCTGCCACAGGTCTTACATTTATACTTATTACCAACCTGTTTACAAAACAACAGCCGATGTAAAAGCCAATATCAAAAGCAATCCTGCAACAGAAATAAAAAATCCCGGTAAAATTTTTATTCTCGGCAATTATATTTTTCTAAATGAAGTTGATAAAGGCGTTCATATAATTGATAACAGCAATCCCTCTTCTCCAAAAAATGCAGCATTCATAGATATTCCAGGCAATTTAGATCTTGCAGTAAAAGGAAATACTTTGTATGCCGATCTGTATACTGACATGGTTACAATAGATATTAGTAACCCATTAAATGCAGTAGTAAAAAAATATAGTGAAGGTGTATTCCCAAGTCGTGCTTACAATAACGGTTTTTTTGGCGATAATTCTAAAGTAATAATTGACTGGGTAAAAAGAGATACAACTATTGTTGAAGATTGTTCAGGAAGTTCATTGTTGTTACAAAATACAGGTGTTTTCTTTGCCCCAAATACAGCCACTGCAAGCGGTCCTTCAAAAGCATCTGCATCACCTGTTGGCATGGGCGGTTCAATGGCAAGATTTGCACTGGTAAATGATTATCTATATACAGTCAGCAATGAATTATTAAATATTTTTAATATCAGCAATAGCAACAATCCTTCCTTTGCAAATAAAGTGCAGGTAGATTGGCATGTAGAAACGATTTATCCTTTTAAGAATAATTTGTTTATTGGTTCTAACAATGGAATGTTTATTTATGATATTCAATCATCACCTGCCAGCCCTGTAAAGGTTGGAGAATTTACACATGCCCGTGCCTGCGATCCGGTAATTGCTGATGACAATTTTGCTTATGTAACACTGCATTCCGGCACAACCTGTCTTGGATTTAATAATCAATTGGATATTGTTTCTTTAAATAATCTTACCAATTCAACATTGGCTAAAACCTATACCCTTACAAGCCCTCATGGATTATCAAAAGATGGCAACCTGCTTTTTATTTGCGATGGAACGGAAGGCTTTAAAGTTTACGATGCATCAAATGTAATGAACTTACAATTGATAAAACAATTCAGCAACATGGAAACTTATGATGTTATCGCGTACAATAATATTGCTATAGTTGTGGCAACTGATGGTTTGTACCAGTATAATTATTCCAATGCAAATGATATTCGATTGATAAGTAAAATAGGCATTTCAAAATAAATTTTTATGAAACACAAGTGGATCTTTTGTTGCCTGGTTGCTGCGATAATTTCTTTTTCTGCATTTGCGCAAACTGAAAAAATTAAATTTTATTCCATTAATTCAGGCGGGATAGTTGATGGAGAAAGTAAAGTGAATTCTATATTTCAAACTGTAAACGGAATAGAATTTTTAAAATGGTATTCAGGAATTGGCGTTGGCGTTGATAATTACAATTACAAAACACTTCCGTTATTTTTTGATGCAAGGCGATCTTTTGGCAAAAAAAATAAAGGCTTTTTATATGCCGATATTGGCTATGATTTTCCATTAAAAAATGTGCCAGGGAAAGAAATCGTTTATTACAATACTTATCATTTTAAAGGTGGCTTATACACAGATATTGGGATAGGATATAAAATTAAATTCATCAAAAGCTCATCATTACAATTCAGTCTGGGATACAGTTACAAAGAATTACAAACCCAAATTGGTATAACGCCAGCATGCCTGGAGTGTCAACCATCTTCATACAAATATGATTTTGGTTATGGAAGAATTATATTAAAAACAGGAGTTGAGTTTTAAAAAACTTTATTCAGAAATAAACTGCAGGTTTCTTTTAATGCCTGCATATTTACTTCTCTTTAGTGGCGAATCTTTAAAAATTATTTTAAAAGATTCTTCAGTTAGCTCTTCCCAATCCGCGGTTGTAAAATTTAAAATTTGCGGAAGTGGAGTAAAACCTGCTTCCGTTGTAGGTTTGGAGAATCGGTTCCATGGGCAAACATCCTGGCAAATATCGCAGCCGAACAATTTATTTTCAAACTGTTCTTTCATCTTTTCGGGTATCAGCATATCTTTTAACTCTATTGTAAAATAAGAAATGCATTTACTTCCATCAATCACTTTGTTATCTAAAATTGCATCAGTGGGGCAGGCATCAATACACCGGGTACAACTTCCACAATAATCTTTTACAAAAGGATCATCATATTCCAATTCAATATCAACAATAAGTGTAGCAATAAAAAAAAATGAGCCATGTTGTTTTGTTATAAGATTACCATTTTTTGCTATCCAGCCCAGCCCGCTTTTTTGTGCCCATGTCTTTTCTAAAACCGGGGCGCTGTCAGCAAATCCTCTTCCGTGTACATCCCCGATATTCTCTTTAATCATCTGCAAAAAAACTTTCAGCTTTTCTCTTATCACTTCATGATAATCTTTTCCATAAGCATATTTTGAAATCTGCGGAGCATCTTTTCTTTGTTGCTCTGATGGAAAATAATTCAACAATAATGTAATAACAGATTTTGCTCCCGGAACTAATTTTGTGGGATCAATTCTTAGGTCAAAATAATTTTGCATGTAGTCCATCTTTCCCTGGAACCCTTTATCGAGCCATCTTTCAAGGCGCTTTGCATCTTCATCAAGCTTATGGGCTCTTGCTATCCCGCAATGATCAAAGCCCAATTCTTTTGCGCAAGACTTGATAAAAGAAGTATGATTTTTTATCATCAATTTATAATAATAACGTTACAGCTCTTTTGATGGCTGATTCAAATTCTTACTTTTCCTGAATATGAAGTTTGTGAAAAAAACGGTGAGCTGCAGGCGCAAGAACAAAACTAATATTGGTTATAAAAACCACGCCGCTGAACAAGGCATAAAAAGAAGAAAACCATTTGCCCGCAACAGTGTCAATTGTAGCAACAGGCCCCATTCCTGAAAGTATCATAGAAGCATTATGCACTGAATCAAGCCAACCTATCTTACCAAAATAATGATACCCAAAAATCCCAATTAAAAGACAGATGATGAGTATTACTGAAGCAATGACAAGGTTTTTTAAAACACGCTTATAAAATACTTTAAGAGGCGCTAAGGTTTCTGATTTGTGTTCGTAGTTTAAAAATTTTGTGTTCGTATTATTTTTTTTCAATTGCTTCATCAACTAATTTTTTTAATTCTTTGTATCGCTCGTTTCTTCCTTTGCTCTTCAAATTAAAGCAAAATAAAAACCCTGCATATTTTTTTTCATTATCCACCCAGGGAAAGCTACCAAATAAGCCAGGGCTTGTAACACCTTGCGATCTTACATTTGGTTCTTCCATTACCCATTCTCCAAATCCATATCCCCAGCTTCCAGCTTCTGCAGGCGAAGAAATTACTTTGGCTCCTTTAGCATAATTCTGCTGCATTTTAATAATCAATGATCTGCTTACAACCTGTTTGCCATTGTATTTGCCATCGTGTAATATCATAACTAAAAAATTCATGTAATCTTCTTCAGTGCTAAAAGCTCCGCCCGCAGGTAAGGCAACTTTTCCTTTTCCAAAATCAGTGTTCTTCATATCGCATGGCTTTGCAATTCTTTCTGCAAATAGAGTTTCAAAACTTTTACCGCTGATCTTTTCAATAACAGCGCCTGCAATTTGTAATCCCACACTGCTGTAATGAAATGTTTTTCCGGGCTCGCCTTCCATTGGTTGTTCTGCAATTTTTTCGATTGCTTCATCCATGCTTTTTATTTCTTTCATTTCATCAATACTTTCTTTTATGGTGCCCGCTTTTATCCCTGTTAAATGGCTGAGGCATTGCCAGATCTTTATATTGCCTTTTCCATTTGCTGTCATAATGGGTAAATATTTCCCAACTGAATCATCAAGATTTAATTTCCCTTCATCCACAAATGTCATTACCAATGCGGCGCTTAACCATTTGCTGCAACTGGCAATTCTTAACCTGGAAGAAGGATCGAGGTCTTCCGTTATTTCTGACTGATCTTTACCTTGCCGTTTAGCAATAAATTTAGCCACCATTTTTTGGCGTTTACTCAACCCATTTTCTGATTTGGTATAAATTACTTTACCATCCTTATAAATAAGCAATACAGCTCTGCCACCTAATTCTTCCAGATTATTTTGCAGCCAATCATCTACTTTATCAAAGTTTTTCTGAGCTTTCGCAACCTGTAATATTAGCATGAAATACAGCAACATGCTGAATTTGCGGCAGATTGTAGTGGTTTTAATAGACATAATTTCGGTTGCGGCTTATTGGATAAATTTTTGCAGATATAGTTTAAAATTACGGCAATTATGAATCTGAACAATTTCACTATTAAGTCACAGGAAGTATTTTCCAAGGCTCAGCAAATTGCTTTTAATGCTCAAAATCCTAACATTGAGACCGAACATTTATTAAAATCTTTATTGAATGATGAGGATACGCCTATTGAATTTCTTCTTAAAAAAAATAATGTAAATGTAAATTTTGTTGAGAGCAAAGTTGATGAAGCAATTCAAAAGCTTCCTAAAGTTAGCGGCACAGAACCGGCACAAACTTTAGGAAGAGACCTCAATAATGTGATGCTGAAAGCAGGATCAATTCTAAAAACTTTTAAAGATGAGTTTGTGAGTGTTGAACATTTATTGTTGGCGATCTTGCAGGGCAATGATAACTCTGCTAAAATTTTAAAAGATGCAGGTCTGAATGAAAAAGGATTAACAGCAGCAATAATAGATCTTCGTAAAGGTTCCACTATTTCTTCTCAAACATCCGAAACCCAATACAATGCATTAAATAAATATGCAAAAAACCTTAATGAAATGGCACGTAATGGCAAACTTGATCCCGTGATTGGCCGTGATGAAGAAATAAGAAGAACGTTGCATATTTTATCAAGACGTTCAAAAAACAATCCTATCCTTGTTGGTGAGCCGGGTGTTGGCAAAACCGCTATTGCAGAGGGTTTGGCGCATCGCATCATAAATGGTGATGTTCCTGAAAATCTTAAATCAAAAATTATTTATGCATTGGATATGGGGCTGCTAATTGCCGGCGCAAAATACAAAGGCGAGTTTGAAGAAAGATTGAAAGGTGTTGTAAAAGAAGTTGCAGGTAGTGATGGAGAAATAATTTTATTTATTGATGAGATACACACATTAGTTGGTGCCGGTGGCGGCGAAGGCGCAATGGATGCA
>DATCOF010000324.1:0-14282 GCA_036564845.1 Chitinophagaceae bacterium
ATGAAAAAATTACTTGCGATTGTTGCTATTGCTGCTTTTATGACTGCCTGTAACGGCGATAGTACTAAAACAGAAACCACAGCTACCGATACTACAAAAACAACTGTTGATACATCAGCAGCAGCTATGGACACTACTAAAAAAATGATGAACGATGCTAAAAACATGGTAGACACTGCTAACAAAATGATGGATAAAGCAGCTGATAAAGTAAAAGAAGGTGCTGATAAAATGAAGAAAGAAGCTGACAAGAAATAATTATTTCTAAATTTAGAAAATAATATTTTCAAAAATATTCCTCCCGCAAAACGGGAGGATTTTTTATGTTGACTTTTGTTGGGTTTGTGGTAAATTTTTGGGCTGAACCTTTTCACTGTCCAGATATTTTTTTATTACTATAAAACAAATTACTATCAGCAGTAAAAGAAGGATGATGGCGAGATAGATCCATGGCTGTTCTTTTAGCGTACGTTTTTGTTTTCTCTTTTTCTTTTTATCTAATTGTTTGTGCAGGTTATCATTTAATTGTTCTACAAAAAGCGAAAGATCTTTTTTATTTTTTACATCTTCCAACCCTTCTACAGCATCATTTACAAATTCAGAATCAGCCATCTGTTCTTCGATCTCATGTTTCTCTTCTGCCGAGAGTTTGCCGCTCAAATAATCCATCAACTTTTGATTGTCGATGTCTTTATTGCTATTGGATAATATGTTTAATAATTCATCGTCCATTTTTTATTTTCTTTTCAAGTAATAATTTCAGGTTTCTTTTTCCGTTCTGGATATTACTTTTAACCTGCATCATGCTAAAACCTGTTTTGGCGGCGATCTCTGTATACGATTTTTTTTGAAGGTAAAACAAAGTTACACATAGTTGCTGCTCCGCATTAAGCTGCTGCAAGGCATTCTGCACATTGTTTAATGTATTATCTTTTTCGATCAGAAGATTTTTATCTTCGCTTGTATCCGGCGTTGCAGCAATATTATCATTTATCTCAACTGAATATTTTCCTTTATCTCTCAACTTCATCAGGCAATGATTTTTTGCTATCATGTATATCCAGCTTTTAAAATATTCAACCTTGTATTTATGCAATTCATTAATGGCCTTTAAAAAAATTTGCTGTACACAATCTTTTGCGTCCTCTTCATTTTTTAAATACTTCATGCACACACCAAATAATAAAAGCGTATATCTTGGTAATAATTGTCCAAGCCATTCGTTATTGTGATCGCTGTAAAATCTATCCAGCAATTCTTTGTCGTCAATATGGTTTATTTTGTGCAAATTCTACTTGGGTTAACAATCTTACCTGAGATGTAAACATAAATAAATTCCATAAATTAAAGATTTAGATTATGAAGTATGCAGGGTGCTGTGTTCCATTAAGTGCAATAAGAAGTGAACCTTCACACAAGAGTGAAATGATTAGCCAGTTATTATTTGGTGAGTGTTGTACCTTATTGGAATATGGCAAGGATAACCTGCCTACCGGACAGGCAGGTTGGGTTAAAATAAAATGCAGGTATGATGATTACGAAGGCTGGTGCCAGCAAAGCAATATTGTAGAAATTGACGAGGATACTTTTTTAAAAGCAGACAAACGCCTTACCGATGACTGGGTTAATGATGTAGATTATAATGGACATAATATGCATGTGCCCTTAGGCAGTTCGCTAACTTCATTAAATCATGGGAAAGCATTTTGGAGAAAAAATGCTGTTCAGTATTCAGGAAAGATCTGGAAGCCGGAAGTTACAAAGATCACTCCTAAAATAATTAAACTGGTTGCTTTTAAATATTTAAATACAACGTATTTATGGGGTGGTAAAAGCGTGTTTGGTATTGACTGCAGTGGGTTTAGCCAGATGGTGTATAAATTTTTACATGTTCCATTACCACGTGATGCACGCTATCAGGCTGAAAAAGGTGAGACAGTTAAATCACTTAAAGAAGCTGTTTGCGGAGACCTTGCTTTCTTTGATAATGAAGAAGGAAACATTACCCATGTGGGAATAATTTTAAATCCACACGAAATAATTCATTCCTCAGGTAAAGTTCGGATGGATAAAATAGATAATGAAGGAATAATAAATTCAGAAACCAAAGTGAGAACACACAAACTAAAAGTTATTAAAAGATATTTTTAAAATTATACACTCAAATTTTTTTACCGGATTAGCTTTACTGCAAAGAAGAAATAGTTTTCTCATTATTATTTGCAGTTTCTTTTATTTTTTTATCAATAAAAAGCATTTTAATCGCGATCAAAATCAGGAAGATGGCAAAGATTTTTTTTACAGTATCCTGTGGCAAGCTTAAAGCAATTTTGCTTCCGAAATAGCCGCCAACTAAAAACCCAAGTGCTACCAGCCAAACGGTTTTTAAATCTACATAACCGGCTTTGTAAAATTGAAGCACAGCTAAAATACCAATGGGTAAAAGTAAAATACCAAGAGATGTTCCCTGCGCCATTTTTTGCGAGAACCCTAAAAAAAATACCAGTGCAGGTACTATAACAATTCCTCCGCCGATACCTACTAAACCGGAAAGTATTCCTGCTATGATACCAACTATTATAAGGATAAGAATGGTTTGTATGGTCATGATTTTTTATTATCAGGGTTAGGAAATTTTTCTTTGTAATAAGCTATTGATTCATTGATAATATCAAATGCTTCTGCTTTATCCTGGAAGTCGTTTATCTCAACTTTTTTATTTTCTAAAACTTTATATTGTTCGAAATAATTTTTTAATACTGTAAAAAAATGTGGAGGAACTGCATCAATGCTTGTTATAAAATTTACACCCGGATCTTTAGCAGCAACAGCAATAATTTTATCATCTATCAAACCGGTATCTATCATTTGCATGTTGCCAATTACATAAGCTTCCACAAGGCATAAAGGTTGAATAGATTCTGAGCACATCACTAAAATATCAAGCGGATCCCCATCTTTGCCAAGTGTTTGTGGAATGAATCCATAGTTAACCGGATAATGAAATGATGAATAAATAACCCTGTCTAATTTTAGCAGGCCGGTAGTTTTATCAATTTCATATTTTGTTTTGGAGCCTTGCGGGATTTCTATTAAAGCATTTACTATCTCCGGTGCTTTTTTACCGAAATGTGCGCCATGCCAGGGATGTAATACATACATAAAAAATTATTTTGTAAGTGTATAACCAAACCACGTTGCAGATAATCCAAGTATAAGGCTAAGTAAAAAGTACAACAAAAAAACTGAATAGCGTTGTTGCTGCAATAATTCAAAACCCTCTAATGAAAAAGCAGAAAAAGTTGTGAAGCCTCCACATATTCCAGTGGCTAAAAATTTCCATCCATCATTTGTAATACTTCCTTTTAAAAGCAATCCTAACAATGTACCAATTAAAAAACTGCCTACAATATTTACAATGAAAGTATGGTATGGAAAAAGTTTATTTACAGGCATCAGTGCAAAACTGTACCGCAGCATAGAGCCAATTGCACCGCCGACACCTACCAATAAAAAAGTAATAAAATTCATAAACTATTTAAAGATGTATGCGCTATCTAAAAAAGTATATTTAAAATCCACAAGCCATTCATTATTCTTTTTAATGAGTTTTAATTTGGAAGGTTTGTTTTTGAATGTGTTGGAATAATTGATGATTGAAATCGAATCGGAAATGTTTTCAATTCCCTTTGGTGAAATAATAATGTCGGCATTTTTATATCCCTTCTTTTCATTTTCATTCATATTCTTATAAAATTCTGTCGCCCTGTCAAAGTACATAACATTCATGCTGTCTTCAAGCAAATATTTTTTAGCATAATCATAATCACCCGTGAGAGACGCATTAATAAATTCACGCCCTGCCTCTAAGGGGTCAGAATTTTTTACTGTTTTTGCAGATTGATTGCAGGCTATAAAAAATAAAGATATAAAAGCAACTAAGATGATCTTATTCATTGAGGAAAATGTATGAAGCAAAGATAGGCTTCCATTACTTTAAAAAATACTCTACCGCAAGTACATAACCTTTTAAGCCGAGGCCGCTGATAGTGCCTTTGCATTTTGCAGAAACATGAGAGAGTTTGCGAAACTCTTCTCTTGCATCAATATTTGAAATGTGTACTTCTACAACAGGAACTTTTATTCCTGCTACTGCATCACCAATGGCTACAGATGTGTGCGTGTATCCGCCGGGATTTAGTATGATGCCATCCATTTTCAAACCTGCACGCTGAATTTCGTTTATGATCTCACCTTCGATATTACTTTGAAAATAATCGAAGTCAACATTTTCATATTTTTTACGAAGCTTTTGAAAATAATGTTCAAAAGTTTCACCGCCGTAAATATCAGTTTCTCTTGTGCCGATAAGATTTAGATTAGGACCGTTGATGATTGCAATTTTCATGATACAAACTTTTTAGAATAACGTTTAGTACGAATTAGTATGCCAAAATTCGTGTAATTCTGATTAATTCATACTCTTGGTTATTAAAGAAATAAAATCATCAAACAAATAACGGCTGTCATGTGGACCGGGAGTTGCTTCAGGATGATACTGAACAGAAAAAGCAGGCTTATCTTTTAATCGGATGCCTTCAATTGAATCATCATTAAGATTTACATGCGTGATCTCAATATTCTCTGCAGCCCTTACTGCATCAGAGTTTACGCCGAAGCCATGATTTTGTGTAGTGATCTCGCATTTGCCTGTAATAACATTTTTTACAGGATGATTCAATCCTCGATGTCCATGATGCATTTTAAAAGTAGGAATATCATTCGCAAGAGCAAGCAATTGTTGACCAAGACAAATTCCAAAAAATGGTTTGTTGGCTTTTAAGATTTGTTTTATTGTAGCAACTGCGTAATCCATTGGTTCCGGATCACCGGGGCCATTACTGATAAAATATCCATTTGGTTTAAATTCTTCCAGTTCTTCAAAAGTTGTTTTGGCATTAAACACTTTTAAAAATACACCTCTTTCTAAAAGACAATTAAGAATATTTTGTTTTACTCCATAATCCAGAACCGCTACTCTTATATCACTTTCAGGATTTCCTAACTCGTAATTATTTTTTGTAGAAACAATTGAAGCTAACTCCAGGCCTGCCATTAAAGGCACTTCTGAAAGTTTTTTCTTTAGATCTTCTTCATCAAAATTTTCTGAAGAGATAATGCAGTTCATTGCGCCTTGTGTACGAACATGCGCTACGAGTGAACGTGTATCAATCCCTTCGATGGCAACGATGTTTTGATCTTCAAAATATTGTTGTAAAGAATTGTTTGCCTGGAACCGTGAATACTGTTCTTCAAGATTTTTGCCGATAACACCTTTTACTTTTACGCTTGTGCTTTCAACATCTTCAGCTTTTACGCCATAATTTCCGATGTGAACATTGTTCATGATCACGATCTGTCCATAATAACTCGGATCAGTAAAAACTTCCTGGTAGCCTGTCATGCCGGTGTTAAAACACAATTCGCCGGTGGTAGTACCAATTTTTCCAAAAGCTTTTCCTTTAAAAACATTTCCATCTTCTAAAATTAAAATGGCTGGAGTATTAAGTTCGGGTGTAGACATCTATCAGAAATTTTTTTTGCAAAGAAACGTAAAATGTTTTTGTCTGAACCATGATTAAAAAGATTTAATAGATTAATAGGAAATAAATAAAAAGACCTTGAAGTTTTTATACTTCAAGGTTTAAATCTGTTTAATCTTATTAATCCACCCAAACCTGCCTGCGGTAGGCAGGTCGGGATTCAGATAATTATTTAACGGGTTCTTCCTGCGCTTCAGGATTTTCAGGTGTTGGAAGTGGAGCTGCTTCAGTTTTTTCAGCTACAGATTCTTCTACAGGAGCAGGCTCTTTAACTGCCGTTGGGGTTGCTTTTTTACGGCTACCTGCACGGCGTGTTTTCTTAGCTGCTGCTTCTTCTTTTCCTGTAACACCATTACCATAGATCTCATTGTAATCAACTAATTCAATCATTCCTAACTCTGCATTATCACCGGTTCTTTTACCAAGTTTGATAACTCGTGTATATCCACCTGGACGGCTTGCTACTTTAGGGCTGATAACATCAAATAATTCTTTGATAGCTTCTTTATCCTGCAAATAACTAAACACGATCCTGCGTTGGTGTGTAGTGTTTTCTTTTGCCTTTGTTATCAGTGGCTCAACATAAGGACGCAATGCCTTTGCCTTTGCCAAGGTGGTTACAATTTTCTTGTATTGGAACAATTGACAAGCAAGGTTGCTTAATAAGGCTTTCCTGTGGCTTGCTGTTCTGCTTAAATTATTATTCTTATCTCCGTGACGCATGACTGTTTGTTTTTAATTCGGTTATACCGTGTCAGGATTTATAACCTACTTATTAATTTAATAATTTGGCAATTTGACAATTATGTATCAACTTTTGGATTCATTGTCGAATCGTCAAATTGATCCATTGCCAAATTGTTTTTAATCTTCATCAATTTTGATCTTGCTCAGATCCATTCCAAAGCCTAAACCTCTTTCGTTCAACACCTGCTCAATTTCACTTAAAGATTTCTGTCCGAAATTCCTGAACTTCATAAGGTCTTCCTGCTCGTACTGAACAAGCTCACTCAATGAATTGATCTTAGCGGCTTTTAAGCAATTGAAAGCTCTAACTGAAAGATCAAGATCTTCCAAAGGAGTTTTTAAAGTCTTCCTTAATTGAAGCGTTTGTTCATCAACGAGGTCTTCTTTTTTATCTTCTCTTGTATCAAAAGTTATGTTCTCATCAGTGATGATCATAAGGTGCTGTATCAATATCCTTGATGCCTGCTTTACAGCTTCTTCAGGGTTGATAGTACCATCTGTTATAACTTCCATTACCAGTTTTTCAAAGTCAGTTCTTTGCTCAACCCTGGTATTTTCAATTGTGTATTTTACATTTTTGATTGGTGTATAGATCGCATCAACAGCAATGTATCCAAAGTGCGAACTCTTCTCTTTGCTTTCTTCAGCTGGTACATAACCACGGCCTTTTGCAATCGTGATCTCGATATCAAGCTTAGCAGAAGAATCCATTGTGCAGATAAGTAATTCAGGGTTCATCACTTCAAAAGAAGGAGATGCTTCACCTATCATGCCTGCTGTAAATTCCTGCTTGTTCTTTAAAGAAAGAGTTATTTTTTCAGTACCTGCTTCATGTTCAACTTTCTTTTTAAAGCGAACCTGTTTAAGGTTTAAAATTATTTCTGTAACGTCTTCAGTAACGCCTTTCAGTGTAGCAAATTCATGATCTGCCCCTGCAATGTTGATACCGATGATTGCGTAACCTTCTAATGAATTAAGCAATACTCTGCGCAAGGCATTGCCAATAGTTACACCATAACCCGGTTCTAAGGGACGGAATTCGAATTGTGCTTCAAAATCTGTGCTTTTTTGCAGAACGATCTTGTCAGGCTTTACAAAATTTAAAATGGCCATTTTTTATTTTGTTTTGTTTGATTTAAAAATTTGTTGTTTCATCCCGATTGCTATCGGGATATTCATCTTCAGTCAGCTTACTTAGAGTAAAGCTCGACGATCAGTTGCTCCTTAATATTTTCAGGAACACTTTCTCTTTCAGGAAAACCAATAAAAATTCCTTTCATATCTTTCTCATTCCACTCAATCCAGTTGAATTTTGGATTTTTAGGTTGTAAATAACTTATTAAAAATTCGTTATGAGAAGATTTTTCTTTAAGACCGATAGTATCTCCGGGTTTTAAAGAATAAGAAGGAATATTTACTACATCTCCGTTAACAGTGATGTGCTTGTGTGATACCATCTGGCGCGCAGCCTGGCGACTTGGAGCAATACCCATGCGGAAAACAGTGTTATCCAAACGGGCTTCCAATAATTTGATAAGGTTTTCACCTGTAACACCACCTTTACGTGCAGCTTCATTAAATGTATTACGGAATTGCTTTTCTAAAAGTCCGTAAGTGTATTTAGCTTTTTGTTTTTCGCGTAACTGCAGGGCATATTCGCCAAGTGTTTTGCGTTTGCGGGCAGCGCCATGCATGCCGGGAGGATTACTGTTCTTTGTTAACCATTTTCCATTACCTGTAATGGGTTCTCCAAATATCCTGGAGATCTTGGTTTTTGGACCTGTGTAACGAGCCATGTTTTATATTGATTTTTTAGTGTCGGTACATCATCATTAAAAATCAAAAATTAATGATGTACCCGGTTATTAAATATGTGCGATGTTTGATGTGCGATGTATAAAAATTTTACAACATCGTACGTCTTACATCGTACCTCGTACATTGTTATACTCTTCTCTTCTTGGGCGGACGACAACCATTGTGTGGTAAAGGAGTAATATCCTTTATCATGGAGATCTCCAAACCTGATTGTGATAAAGCCCTGATTGCGCCTTCGCGGCCTGATCCAGGACCTTTTACAAATACATCACAACGCTTCATACCTGCATCCAGTGCAACTTTTGCTGCATCTGATGCGGCCATCTGCGCTGCATAAGGTGTATTCTTTTTTGAACCTTTAAAACCCATTTTACCGGCAGATGACCAGGCTACAACCTGTCCCTGCTTATTGGTTAAACTGATAATAATGTTGTTGAAACTTGCAGTAACGTGAGCATCCCCGTAGGTATCAACTCTTACTACTCTTTTTTTTGATGCTGCTTTGGCGCTTGTTTTTCCGCCTGTTGCTTTTGCCATAATTAATTAAGATAGGTAGTCGTTTAAAAATTTATTCCGAAAACTTCGGGACTGAATCAATCCTACCTCAGGCTTAAAGAGATCTGGATCGATTCAAAGAAAATAAGCCTTTTTTAAAAAGCTGTGAGTTTTTAGCTGTGAGCTGTGAGCAAATGCTCATGGCTCGTAGCTATTAGCTCAAAGCTTGTATTCTATTTCTTAGCTGCCTTCTTTTTACCGGCAACTGTTTTACGTTTTCCTTTGCGTGTACGGCTGTTAGTACGGGTACGCTGTCCACGAACAGGTAAACCTTTACGATGTCTTAAACCACGGTAACATGCAATATCCAGCAAACGCTTAATGTTTAGCTGAACCTCACTGCGTAAAGCACCTTCAGTTTTAAATTCGTTGCTGATAGCATTTCTGATAGCAGTTTGCTCATCATCATTCCATTCATTCACTTTCTTGTCATAGCCAACACCTGCTTTATCTAAAATGTAACGTGCCGTTGAGCGGCCTATACCATAGATATAAGTTAATCCAACTTCACCTCTTTTATTTTTTGGTATATCAATACCGGCAATACGAGCCATATATTTTTGAAGATTTTATTATTTAAACTTTATTTTCTGAGTCATTAAGTCATTTGTCATCAAGTTTAAAAGCAATGACCTATTGACCATTGACTTAATGACTATTTAGTTTACCCTTGTCTTTGTTTAAAACGTGGATTTTTTTTGTTGATCACATACAATCTTCCTTTTCTCCTCACGATCTTGCAATCAACACTTCTTTTTTTAATGGATGCTCTAACCTTCATTGTTTTTGTTTTGTTCCCGTTTACCGGAATTATTTATATCTGAAAATTATTCTTCCTCTCGATAAATCATACGGACTCATCTCCACACCAACCTTATCTCCCGGCAAAATCCTTATGTAATGCATCCGCATTTTGCCTGAAATTGTTGCCAAAATCTCATGACCATTCTCCAGCTTTACCCTGAACATTGCATTGGATAAGGCTTCCAGGATCGTCCCGTCTTGTTTAATCAATGCTTGTTTGGCCATATAGTTTTTGGGAGCGCAAAGATAAGAGTAAATTATTTAATTTTTATAAAAAAGCGAAGCTTTCTTATCTTTTAGCAAAATCTACTGGAAATTGGCCCCAAAATGCTTAGAAAACTTCATCTGTAAGATGAACTTTGGTCATCTCCAGGTAATGGTTTTGCAACTGATGAACCGATATGGGTTGCAAAATATGCCTTTTCTCTTCTCTGTACCAGATCTCAAAATTTGAAAAATCATCTTTATGAGGAATGAGAATGCGAAATGGGCCTTTCTTATATTTTACAGAATTATCTTCTAACTCTTCCTTTTGAAAATTTAATTTTAATAATTGTTCTTCATCAAGTGGCAGTGGTTTTAATTCTTCGGGTTTAAACCAAAATTCCTGAATGCCATTATCTACACAAATTTCTTTTTCATCATGGTTTAAATTAGTTACTTCGCCTGACCAGGTTGTACCATCCTGTTCTGCTAAAAGATAATCCCCAACTTTTATTTCGTGAAACTTTATCATGTTCAATCAATTTTTTGCTAAGAGTAAAAGAGAAATAAAACTAAGAGAAAAAAAGAGATAAGACAAAAAACTTTTATAGCTAAGAGGACAAAGAGAAATAAAACCAAGAGGGAAGAGGTAGCTCCCGGCTTTTATTCAGCCCAGCTCATTACATAATTTTCATCTTCAATTTCCAATGCTTCTTTGGTAAGTTGCAAAGGATGAAATGTATCTACCATCACTGCCAGTTCTTTAGTTTCTTTTGCGCCAATACTTTTATCAACAGCCCCCGGATGCGGTCCATGAGGAATACCTCCGGGATGTAATGTTATCATTCCTCTTGTAACATTTTTGCGGCTCATAAAATCTCCATCTACATAATATATCAGTTCATCACTATCAATATTACTATGGTTGTAAGGAGCAGGAATTGCCTGTGGATGATAGTCAAACAATCTTGGCACAAAAGAACAAACCACAAAATTATTTGCTTCAAAAGTTTGGTGAACAGGCGGCGGCTGATGAACACGGCCGGTTATGGGCTCAAAGTCGTGAATAGAAAATGCATAAGGATAACAACATCCATCCCAGCCAACAACATCAAACGGATGATGCAAATAATGTATGCCATACATCATTCCTTTCTTTTTTGTCATGATGAGAAAATCTCCTTTCTCATCTATCGTTTGCAGATTTTGTGGAACACGGATATCTCTTTCGCAGAATGGAGAATGCTCCAGCAACTGCCCATACTTACTTAAATATTTTTTAGGAAAACGAATAGGGCTGAATGATTCAACGATGAACAACCTGTTATCTTCTGTTGCAAATTCTATCTGATAAATAGTTCCCCGGGGAAGCATTAAATAATCTCCATAACCAAATTGCAATTCACCGTATTGCGTTTTTAAAACGCCGCTTCCTTCATGCACAAAGATCATTTCATCCGCATCAGCATTTTTATAAAAATAATTTTTCATACTTTCCTGCGGAGCTGCTAAAACAACATGGCAATCATTATTAACTAAAACAGGCTTACGGCTTTTTAAAAAATCTTTTTGTGGCTTTATATTAAATCCCTGGAAGCTGCGGTGTTGCAGCATTTTTTCTTCTGCAACATTGGGAGAAACATCAAAAGGTTTTTCCGTTTTTGTAATTTGTGTTGGTGGATGATTGTGATACAGCAAAGAATAGTCTGAAGAAAATCCTTCTGTTGAAAATAGTTGTTCGGAATATAATGCGCCATCAGGTTTTCTGAATTGTGTATGGCGTTTATGTGGAATTGAGCCTGCTTTATAATACTGCGGCATAAGTAAAATTTGCTTGTGTAAATTTACAGCTAATATTTAAAAATTATTTTGACAAGGATAGGATTAATATCAGACACACATCATTACCTTGATGAAACAATTTTTGAGCATTTTAAAAATTGTGATGAGATATGGCATGCCGGTGATTTTGGAACAATCGAGATCGCTGATAAATTAAAAAACTTTAAACCCCTAAAAGGCGTGTATGGAAATATTGATGGCTATGATATAAGAAGTGTTTATCCTGAAAAATTGAGATGGAAATGTGAAGGTGTGGAAGTGATGATGACGCACATTGGTGGTTATCCGCCAAAATATAATCCGGCTGTAAAAAAGGAATTGATAACAAATCCTGCCCAGCTTTTTATCAGTGGGCATTCACATATTTTAAAAGTTATGTACGATCAAAGTCTTGGATGCCTGCACATGAATCCCGGCGCTGCTGGTAAACAAGGCTGGCATAAAATAAGAACAGTAATCCGCTTTGCAATCGATGGCAAAGAAATTAAAGATTGTGAAGTGATAGAATTGGGTAAATAATACCGCTTAAATTTGCATGATGAAAAGAATGTTTTACATCTTATTTTGTTATACAATTGTAATTTTTTTTTCGTGCAATAATAATGAAGAACAATCTTCGGCCTCATCTACCAATAAAATTCAAAGTGCTGAAAAATTAAAAAAGGATATTCAAAAATTTCCCGACTCCCTTTTATTGTTAGAAAAATTAATTCAATATTATAGAGATAACGGCGCTTATGATTCTGCGCTTACTGTTACTGATAACACAATTAAACGAGTACCGGAAGTTGCAGGTCTTTGGGACATAAAAGCAACTCTTCATTTTGAAAATGGAGACACCATTAATGCCATTCGTTCGTTTGAAAAAGCAATAGACATTGCACCGCTGCCGGAATACATTATGTCCCTGGCAACTATTTATGCGGAAACAAAAAACCCAAAAGCGCTGATGCTTGCTGATGCATTGTTATACGCTGATAAGGCAAAGGCATCAAAGCAAGCTATCTTTATAAAAGGATTGTATTATAATTATACCGGCGATAAAAAAAAGGCAATAGCTTTATTCGACAGTTGCATCCGATTGGATTATACTTACATGTTTGCCTACAGGGAAAAAGCAATTGCTTTGTATGACGAAGGGAAATATGAAGATGCTGTCGCGGTTCTAACAAAAGCAGTTACAGTACAAAATAATTTTGATGAAGGATATTACTGGTTGGGCAACTGCTATAAAAAATTAAATAAAAAAGAAGAAGCTATACAGAGTTATCACACAGCTTTGATGTATGATAAAGATTTTATTGAGGCGAGGGATTCGCTTAAAACACTTGAAGGAAATAATAGTCAATAGGTCAATAGGTCATTAAGTCAATAGGTCATTGTGTTTAAATCTTTATTACCAAATGACTCAATGACAAATGACAAAAAATAAATCAATCAATATGATAATTGCCCCATCATTATTAGCATCCAATTTTTTAAAGCTTGCAGACGAATGCAAAATGCTTAATGAGAGCGAAGCCGATTGGTTTCACCTTGATGTAATGGACGGACGTTTTGTGCCCAACATAAGTTATGGCATTCCTGTAATTGAGCAAATAAGAAAGACCACTTCTAAAATTTGTGATGTTCATTTAATGATCGTTGAGCCGGAAAAATTTGCAGAAGATTTTAAAAAAGCAGGCGCTGATATTCTTACCGTACACATTGAGGCATGCCCTCATTTGCACAGAAATATTCAGCAGATAAAATCTTTGGGAATGCAGGCCGGTGTTGCTATAAATCCTCATACGCCTGTTAGCTTTTTACAGGAAGTTTTATCAGATATTGATGTTGTTTTAATAATGAGCGTTAACCCTGGTTTTGGCGGACAAAGTTTTATTCCTCATTCCCTTGAAAAAATAAAACAATTGCGAAAGATGATAGATGATGCAGGATTAAAAACAAAAATTGAAATTGATGGAGGTGTTAGCCTGGATAATGCAAAACAAATTGTTGATGCCGGTGCAGACGTATTAGTGGCAGGCAATGCAGTATTTAAATCTGCCGATCCCAAACAAACAATTCATCAATTGAAATCTTTATAAATCAATTCACACAAAGACGCAATACAAATGCAAAATTTCGCAAAGAACTTTGCTTACTTATCAAATTCTTTGCGTCTTTGTTACTTTTCTTGTGTTTTTAAAGATGGGAAGAATTGAATAAAATCGATCCAAAAAAGATTGCCTAATCCTTTTACTTTTTTATATTTGGTAAACACATTCACTAACAATTAAAAAAACTATTATGCCAAAATTTGTAATTGAAAGAGAAATTCCCGGAGCAGGCAAACTTTCTGCCGAACAGTTAAAAGGTATTTCACAAACCTCTTGCGGAGTATTAAATAAAATGGGGCCGCAAATACAATGGGTGCACAGTTATGTAACAGACGATAAAATTTATTGCATCTATAATGCACCAAATGAGGAAATGGTTCGTGAGCATGCAAAGCAAGGCGGATTTCCGGCAAATTCTGTTAGTAAAGTTTCTGCTGTTATAGACCCGGTAACTGCGGAATAATCTGCTGTAATTATTTCCCATCGGGGTTTTCACAGCATTTACTTCAATAAAAAAAATCTTACCGTGAAACCCCGATGCATACTACTCTTTAGATTATTATAAATTCTATCTGCAAATTTTTATAATGCTTTGGCTTAAAATGCCTGA
>DATCOF010000325.1:0-8428 GCA_036564845.1 Chitinophagaceae bacterium
GCAACTTCTTCTGCAGAAATATTTTTTATCTCTGCAATTTTCTGCACAATATATTTTAAATAACTGCTTTCATTTCTTTTACCCCTAAACGGTACAGGAGTTAAATAAGGGGCATCTGTTTCCAGTACTATGTTTTTAATATCAATTTCTTTTATCACTTCTGCCAATCCTGAATTTTTATAAGTGACCACACCGCCAATCCCCAAATAAAAACCAGTGCCAATTATATCCATTGCGTTTTGCAGCGTACCGCCAAAGCAATGAAATATACCACGCAGATTTTTACCTGCATATTCTTTTATCACATCAATGCTTTGCTGCATGGCTTCCCGTGTATGTAAAACAACAGGAAGATCAAACTGCAAAGCCCATTCTATCTGCCGGTGAAAACTTTCATATTGCTGATCAATAAAGGTTTTATCCCAATAAAGATCAAGGCCTATTTCCCCAATGGCTGCAAATTTTCTTTTCTGCAGCCAGTTGTATACCATACCTAATTCTTCTTTATAATTTTCTTTTACAGAGCATGGATGCAGCCCCATCATGGCAAAACATTTTCCTGGATATTTTTTTTCTAACGCGAATATGTTTTCAGTTTCAGTACTGTCGATGGCAGGCAAATAAAACTTTTCAACACCTTCATCCCCTGCTCTTTTTATTACGGCATCTATATCACCAGCAAAATCATTTAAATAAAAATGGGTATGTGTATCTATTATCATAAGTGTAAATGAAAATATCACGCAAAGGTGCAAAGATAGCAAAGGCGCCAAGTTGCTTGTTTTGCGCCTTAGTTATTTTGCGCCTTAGCGTGACAACCTAAAAAACTATTTGCATTATTTTAAAAAGTATTTATCTTTCATACAGTTTTCATAGGGTACGGATTATAAATGGGCCAGGATGCCTACCCAGGCCCACTTATTAAAAGACCTTCATACTTTTTCTACTACAGCATACGAAATACTTTTAAATTCAAACCCCTTTTCTTTAAAATTTTTCAGCATTAATGGCAATGCATAATTAAGTCGCTCAAATGCTTTTTGACTATCATGAAACACAATAACAGAGCCTTGTTTAGCGTATTTGGCAACAGTGAGATAACATTCTTCTCCTGAAATTCCTTCATCAAAATCACCACTTAATACACTCCACATAATTGGTTTTAATTTATATTTTTCTCCGGGCAATTGTTTCAACTGGAACTTTGAAATTCTTCCATACGGCGGACGAAATAAATTGCTGTCAATTATTTTTTTTGCCTTAAAAATATTATCAAGATAATCCTGATCTTTTGTTTCCCAGCCATTCAAATGATCATAAGTATGATTACCGACAGCATGCCCTTCTTCAATAATTTTTTTATAGATATCAAAATGTTCTTCTACATTTTTACCAATGCAAAAAAAAGTCGCTTTGGCATTATATTTTTTTAATTCTTCCAAAACAAATGGTGTAGCAACAGGATGCGGGCCATCATCGAAGGTGAGGTATAAAACCTTTTCATCTGTTTTAATATCCCATATACATTCAGGATAAAATTTTTTCAGAAGCCACGGAGTTCTTACCAGGTAAAACATGGGTGTAATTTAGTTTAAAAGAACATTCACGCTAAGACGCAAAAAATAACATAAGCAAAAAACGTAAAGAAAAAAGATTACAATCTTTGCTCCTTTGCATCTTTGCGTGAAATCGACAGCACCCTACCCTCTCCATCCCGAAACTTCGGGAGAGAAGAAAAAATTATCTTTGCACCAGCATGAGTAAAAAAGTAAGAGTACGATTTGCGCCAAGCCCTACAGGCGGCCTGCATTTGGGCGGAGTGCGAACAGTTTTATATAATTATCTTTTTGCGAAAAAACATGGTGGCGATTTTATTTTACGTATTGAGGATACTGACCAGAGCCGCTATGTTGAAGGCGCAGAACAATACATTATTGATTGCCTGCAATGGTGCGGATTACATCCTGATGAAGGTCCGCATGTAGGCGGTGATTACAAGCCTTACAGGCAAAGTGAAAGAAAAAATTTGTATAAAGAATATGCAGAACAATTAGTAAAAGCAGGACATGCATATTATGCATTTGATACGCCTGAAGAAATTGAGGCGATGAGAGAAAAACAAAAGAACGAAGGAAAACATACGCTGCATTACGATCATCATGTTCGCGACAACATGAAGAATTCTTTGAACTTAAATGCTGATGAAACAAAACAAATTATTGATGCAGGAACGCCTTATGTGATAAGAATAAAGATCGAACCAAATGAAATTGTTTCTTTTGAAGATATGATAAGAGGCAGTGTAGAATTTGAAACAGAAAATGTTGATGATAAAGTTTTATTGAAAGCTGATGGAATGCCAACATATCACCTGGCAGTTGTTGTTGATGATCATTTAATGAAAATAACACATGCCTTTCGAGGAGAGGAATGGCTGCCGAGTGCACCCGTGCATGTTTTACTTTGGAAATATTTAGGATGGCTGGATGACATGCCGAAGTGGGCGCATCTTCCATTGATATTAAAGCCTGATGGCAATGGCAAACTTAGCAAGAGAGATGGCGACAGGCTTGGCTTTCCGGTGTTTGCAATGAACTGGACTGATCCAAAAACCGGAGATCTGATAAAAGGTTTTAAAGAGCTTGGGTTTTTACCGGAAGCATTTTTAAACTTGTTGGCAGTGCTGGGTTGGAACGACGGAACAGAGCAGGAAATTTATTCATTGGATGAATTGATTGAAAAATTTTCTATCGAAAGAGTGCATCATGCAGGCGCAAAATTTGATTATGAAAAAGCAAAGTGGTTTAATCATGAATGGATAAAAAAGTTACCGGTTACAAGTTACCAGTTACAAGTAAGAAAAATATTTGAAGGGAAGGGAGTGGCAATTACTGATGATAAAACATTTGTAAAGGTTTTGGAATTAGTAAAAGACCGCTGCTCATTGCTCACAGATTTTTATGATCAATCCGTTTTCTTTTTTGTTGCTCCAACAACAATTGATATTGATTCCATAAAACCAAAATGGAATGAGAACAAACAAATGTTTTTTGTTGAACTGATAAGAGCATACGAATTGATTCAGCAATGGAATCATAATGATCTTGAAAATACTTTTAAAGAAATGGCCGCGGCGCATCAATTAAAACCCGGCGAATTAATGTTGCCATTGCGCATAATGCTTGTTGGCGGCAAGTTTGGGCCGGGTGTTTTTGATATTGCATCCGTTATTGGTAAAGATGAAACTGTAAAAAGGATTGAGCATACATTAGGATTGTTGTAACGTCATTGCGAGGAGGCACGACGAAGCAATCTTATTATTACTGTTAGCTTAACATGAGATTGCTTCGTCGTCGTGCCTCCTCCTCGCAATGACGTTGGCATCATCCCTGCTTCTCCATCATGTCAACAATTTCTTTCCATTCACTGCTGTATAATTTTGTAAGATGATCAACATCATTTTTATCTAAACGAATTATACCGGTTGTGTTATCAATTGCATGTTGCGCTGTTCTTATTCCGGGAATAACCGTGCTTACTGAATCAAAGCTAAGGATAAAACTCAATGCCAGAGAGGCTTTGCCGATATTATATTTTTCGCAAAGCATCCAAACATTTTCTTCAAGAATATTATTTGTTTTGCTGATGATCTCTTTTGTAAGCCTGAATTTACGATGATCATCATCTGAAAATTTTGCATCTTCTGTAAATTTTCCTGTGAGCAAACCAAACTGCAAAGGCATGCGTGCAATTATTCCATAGCCTTTTTTGTGTGCAGTTTCCATTACAGGCAATGCCTTTTGATTGATAAGATTAAACACCAGTTGAAAACCTTCACCGGATTTTTTCTCCATTAAAAAATCTGCTTCAGGCTCGGGGTAAAAAGTATTTAATGATAATCCCCAATGCCTGATCTTTCCTTCTTTTTTTAAAAGCTCCATAGCTTCTATGCATTGCTCCTTTTCAAAATGCTGCATGCGTGCTGAATGCAATTGATAGTAATCAATACAATCTCTCTTCAATCTTTTTAAACTTTTTTCACAGGCTTCTACAATGTATTCTTTTGAATAATCCAATTGAATTTTATCATCAATGGCACGGTGACCAACTTTTGTTGCGATGATAACTTCTTTATTATTCCTGAATTCTTTTCCTATCAATTCTTCTGAATGGCCAAGTCCATAAAAATCTGCTGTATCAAAAAAATTTACGCCAACATCCAATGCCTTGCGCAGCGCAGCCACAGAAGTGTTATCATCTGCAGGCCCCCATCCTATTGCTGTTCCTCCAACAACTGCATTGCCCCCGATGGCCCATGCGCCAAAACCAATTTCACTAACCATAAGATTTGTTTTGCCAAATTTTCTGTAATTCATACCACTAATATAGTTACATTTTATTTCATTTATTTTTGACATCAGAATTAAAACGTATGAGCAGACCGATAAGAGTTTTAGTTGCCAAAGTTGGATTGGATGGCCATGACCGCGGAGCAAAAATTATTGCCACCGCTTTGCGTGATGCCGGCATGGAAATAATTTATACCGGGCTGCGGCAAACGCCTGAAATGGTTGTTAATGCTGCATTACAGGAAGATGTGGATGCTATTGGCATAAGCATTTTAAGTGGCGCACACAACACAGTGTTCCCAAAAATTCTGCAATTATTAAAAGAAAAAAAAATGGATGATGTATTGCTCACCGGCGGCGGCATCATTCCGGAAGGCGATATGAAAGCTTTAAATGAAATGGGCGTTGGTAAATTATTTCCTCCTGAAACAAGAACAACTGACATTGCAGATTATATAAAGAACTGGGTAAAAGAAAATAGGAGTTTTTAAAGAAGGCTATTCGCTGTAAGCTTCATGCTGTACGCTAACAAAAACTTTTCGATATGAGAAATTTTAAAGAACTCCGTATCTGGCAAAAAGGAATTGAGATTGCTGTAAAAACATTTCAGTTAACCGATACATTTCCTAAAGAAGATAAATATGGTATCAGCCAGCAAATGACAAGGTCAGGAGTTTCAATTCCATCTAATATTGCGGAAGGTAGTAGTCGTAGAAGTGAAAAAGATTATGCCCGCTTTATAGAAATTTCTCTTGGCTCCTCTTTTGAATTAGAAACACAATTAATTATTTCTGAAAAACTTTCTAAAGGAGATCAAATTCTTTTACAGCAATTAAAAGAAGATATTACTGATCAGCAAAAAATGCTAACCGGCTTCCAATAAAAACTAAATCCTTAATTTGCTTGCAGCGTAAAGCCTATAGCGTAAAGCGTTTCTTATGTACAACACATTATTCACCAATTTAGAAAACGGAATATTTACCATTACCATTAACCGTCCTGATAAAATGAATGCATTGAACCAGGAAGTGATGAATGATCTTAACAATGTAATGGATGAAGTTTATAAAAATGCAGAAATAAAATCTGTGATCATAACAGGCACAGGAGAAAAAGCATTTGTTGCAGGAGCAGACATTTCAGAGTTTTCAAATCTATCACAACAACAGGGAATGGCGCTTGCAAAAAAAGGACAGGATATTTTTTTTAAAGTTGAGAATTCTCCAAAACCAATTATTGCAGCAGTAAATGGTTTTGCTTTGGGTGGTGGTTGCGAACTCGCAATGGCTTGCCACATGCGGATTGCAAGCGATAATGCAAAATTCGGTCAGCCCGAAGTGAACCTCGGATTGATACCCGGTTATGGCGGAACACAACGTTTGCCAATACTTATTGGAAAAGGCAAAGCCATGGAATTTTTACTTACAGGAAATATGATAGACGCAGCAACCGCATTACAACTTGGATTAGTGAATTATGTTGTACCGCAGGATCAACTTCTACATAAAGCAAAAGAAATTTTGACCACAATAAATTCCAAAGCGCCCATTGCCATAGCAAAATGCATAAACGCTGCAAACCACGCCTGTACAGGCATTAAAGGTTATGAGCAGGAGATATTCGGCTTTAGCGAATGCTTTATAACAGAAGATGTGAAAGAAGGGACCGCTGCTTTTTTGGAGAAAAGAAAACCAAATTTTAAAGGGAGATAACCTCACCCTTAATCCTTCTCCACAAGTGGAGAAGGAGACCAGGCAGCAAATTCTTAATTTTTCTTTTGTACTAACATATCATCATTATATTTACAATCAGCATAAACGGCCATATGTGCGGATGCAGTTCTCCCCCACCGGGGGAGATTTAGAGGGGGCCGAATATTCTTACCACTTTTACAAATCTTCCTTTATAATAATCATTCAGCGGTGTAACAGTAACACCATACACTTTTCCCGAAGAAGAATGTATGAACTGCAATTCACTATTTTGATTTGAAACAACAATGCCCATGTGTCCTACAAATCTTTCAGTGCTGTCAGTGCCGGTAAATAAAATAATGTCTCCGCGTTTTGCTTCGGGCACAGCAACTTCTTTTCCTACGTTGGTAAAACCAATGGATGAACGAGGGACTTTAATTCCAAAATGACTGAATACATAAGTGATGAATCCTGAGCAATCAAAACCTGTAGCCGGATCAGTAGATGCATATTTATAAGGAGTACCGATAAGCGTTTCAGCAAAAGCTACAATTGCTTCGGGGTGAATATTTCCTGTAGCAATTTGTTCCGGCAAAGTATCTCTTACCGGCGGTGAATTGTTGGGCAATACTATAATGCCTGTGTCCTTTACAGCAACATCGGCTCTCACTGTATCCTGCGATGTATTGTGAACAGGAGGAGGAGATGTAAAATGAAAATATAATACCACCGAACAAATAATTATCACCAGCAAAGAGTACAATTGTTTTTTCATCAATTAGAGTATAACTAAAATCAAACCAAAAAGGCCTCACCCTCGGTCCCTCTCCAAAAGAGAGGGAGGCCAGGCAGCAGTTAACAATTTATCTTTAGCACTAACATATCATTATTATATTTTCAAATCAGAAAAGAAGTATTTAACGGCCTCAGAAAAAATGCGTTAAGAAAATTTATATGGAAGGCGTTAAGAAAAGAAACAGTGGTTACCGCAGCCTGGAAATATTCTTAGCTCGTAGGTCGCACAAAAGTTTGGAAATATTACAATGATGGAGCTTGTTTCTTTTTAGCCTGCAATATAAATTTTTAGCAAAATAAGATAGCATCCGCTTTCCTTCTCCTTCAGGAGAAGGTGCCCAAAGGGCGGATGAGGTGCAGCCTTGATCTTTTGGTTCTTTTCTATCAAGAGAAAAGAACAGAAAAAAGAAACAAGTATTGAAATATCTTTGCAATCAAATAAGAAATAAGAAACAAAAAATAAGGAATAAGAAAGTTCTCAAACTCTTAAATAAATCAAATGGAATATCGCATCGAAAAAGACACCATGGGTGAAGTGAAAGTCCCCGCCGAAGCCTACTACGGCGCACAAACCCAGCGCAGCATAGACAATTTTAAAATCGCGCAGGACATCAACAAAATGCCCAAAGAAATAATAAAAGCATTCGCCTACCTAAAAAAAGCAGCAGCACTAACAAACCTAAATGCTGGTGTTCTACCCAAAGAAAAATGCGACATGATAGGCAAAGTATGCGATGAAATTCTTGAAGGCAAACTCGACGAATACTTTCCTCTCGTGGTGTGGCAAACAGGCAGCGGAACACAAAGCAACATGAATGTAAATGAAGTGGTAGCCTACCGCGGACACGTACTCAACGGCGGCAAACTATCCGACAAAGAAAAATTCCTTCACCCCAACGACGATGTAAACAAAAGCCAATCCAGCAACGACACTTTCCCTACAGCAATGCACATTGCTGCATACAAAATATTACATGAGCTAACCATACCCGCCATAGAAAAATTAAAAGAAACACTCAAAGCAAAGAGCCAGGAATTTATGCATGTGGTTAAGATTGGTCGCACACATTGCATGGACGCAACACCACTAACCGTCGGCCAGGAATTCAGCGGCTACGTATCGCAATTGGAACATGGATTAAGAGCCATAAAAAATACATTGCCGCATTTAAGCGAGCTTGCCCTCGGCGGAACCGCAGTAGGCACGGGCATCAACACACCACCCAACTATTCAGAAAATGTTGCCAGACAAATTGCAACACTAACCGGGCTTCCATTTGTAACAGCAGAAAATAAATTTGAAGCCCTTGCAGCCCACGACGCCATTGTAGAAACACATGGCGCATTAAAAACAGTGGCAGTAAGCCTCATGAAAATTGCCAACGACATCCGCCTGCTCTCCTCCGGGCCACGCAGCGGCATTGGCGAAATACATATTCCCGATAACGAACCCGGCTCATCCATTATGCCGGGCAAAGTAAACCCCACACAATGCGAAGCCCTCACCATGATAGCGGCGCAGGTTATGGGCAATGATGTTGCCATAACAATCGGCGGCGCCACCGGGCATTTTGAGCTCAATGTTTTTAA
>DATCOF010000326.1:0-9943 GCA_036564845.1 Chitinophagaceae bacterium
TCGATCACTTTATCATTTGCGAGTTGCAATGTTGATTCATATTTCCAGTTGATGAGATCATCACTGGTAAGATGAATAATATTTCTTGGATGATTCCAATCATTAAAAATTCCGGAAACATAAGTTAAGTACATGTGATAAATTCCTTTGTTCTTAATAACCTCAGGAGCCCAATGTGTGTATTCAGCAACGGGGCGATAATTTATGTTTGCCGTATCCAAATATTTCCATGTATTACCATCTTTTGATTCAGCAATTCCTATTCGTGTTCCATGAACCCATGTAACTCCAATTGCATCCGTTGCGGTTGCACGGCGGTTTGTGTACAACATGAACCACAATTTTTTCTTGCTGTTCCAAACAACAACAGGATCAGAGCGCCATCATAAACAGGATCAGCATATAATGGTTTGGGTGCGATATTTTTTTGGGCGTATGATTGAAAGCTGATCATAATTACCAAACACACTATAAAATATTTTTTAAATTTTTTGATGATCTTAAATTTTTAAATACTTACACAATTTTTACAGCCTGCCTTGCAATTAATTTCCATTGCCCATGCAGCTTTTGCCATACCAATAAAATGGAAAGCTTTACTGTGCCCGGCTTTCCTCCATCATTTGTTGTTGCCGATAATTTATGACGAACGATCGCAGTTTTACCGGTGACTGAAATAGTTTGATCAGTAAGATCGATCGTTACAAAATCTGATCTTCCGCTAACAATGGCATCAACAAATTCATTTTGATTTTGAACCATACCGCTTGAATGGCGATAGCTTAGTTTATCACTTGTATATTTTTCAAGTACTGTTTTATCTGCATCAATCATTGCTTTTGTTAATCCTTTCACAGCATCATCAACTGCGTTTTTATTTTTTGATTGTGCAATTGTTTTATTACTTACCAGGAAAATAAATAAGAAGGAGTAAATTATTTTTTTATGCATTGAAAGGTTTTTTGGTTTGTAATTTATTCTATAAATGTGGCCGGTGGGGACACCGGCCACGGCACCAGGCCGCGGTTGGTGTCCTCACCAACCGCAATTATGGGAAACGAATTTTCATTTAATAAATTTAGTTGATAAAGAAACATTATTTAAGATCAATTGTTACAGATGCCAGCTGCAATCCTTGTGATGTTGCTGTTAGCTTTACCTTACCGGCCTTCTCTTTAGATTGAATGATCGCCAATGCCAAGCCATTGAAAGCCTTTCGGTAGCTGGCTTTAAAAGGCTCATGACTTACAGGATCACCATTATCAACAGAAGCAATAAAGGCTTCTCCATTGATTTTAAACTGAATTAAATTATCAGCACGGGGAACAAGGTTTCCATCAGCATCCAAAATTCTTACTGTTACAAAACTCATGTCTTCACCATTTGCTTTTATTGTTTTTCTATCAGCTATCAATTCGATCTTAGCAGCAGCACCAGCAGTTTTAATTTCTTTTGTCAAAACTGTTTTTGCATTTTTTCTTGAGATCGCTTTTATCGTTCCGGGCTCATACATCACACGCCACATAATGTGCAGATCATCGCCTTGTTTTTTCTTTATGCCTAATGATTTTCCATTAAGAAATAATTCAACTTCATCAGCATTGTTGTAGTAAGCCCATACATCTACACTATCGCCTTTGTTCCAGTTCCAGTGCGGAAAAATATGCAGCACTGTTTTATTTGTCCACTCACTTTGGTACATATAATAAACATCTTTCGGAAATCCTGCAAGGTCAATGATACCAAAGTATGAACTGCGTGAAGGCCATGTATAAGGTGTTGGCTCTCCTAAATAATCAAAGCCTGTCCAGATAAACAGGCCCGATAGAAAATCATATTTCCTTATGATCTTCCATGTCTCTTCATGCGTAGAAGCCCACGGGGCACGCACCTGGTCGTATGCAGAAACGGTGTTGTCATCATTCATTTTTGCATTCACTCTTTTTCCTGTAGCATTTGAGTAAGGCCAGAAATATAAACTGTCAGAAGGCATTTGATAATAGCCTCTCGTTTCGAGCGCAGAAGTAGTTTCAGTTCCTAAAAATATTTTTCCGGGATAGCGCTCATGAAATTTAGGATAATCATTTTGATGATAATTATATCCGGTAAGATCAATTGCGCCTGATTTAATTATCTGGTTAGTAGTGTCAGGATTGTTGTTGGCAGTAGTTATTGGCCTGCTTGTATCAAGAGCATGTACAATTGCAGCAAGTTCTCTTGCCAAACGAAATCCGCTCGTATCTCTTTGCTCAGATATTTCATTTCCTATACTCCATATCATAACGCTTGGATGATTGCGGTCACGTTTTATCTGATCTTCCAGATCACGTTTATGCCATTCATCAAAATACAAATGATAATCAAATTTTTTCTTTCCCCTGTGCCAAACATCAAACGCTTCGTCCATCACGATGAAACCCATTTTATCACAAAGGTCTAAAAGCTCCGGTGCCGGCGGGTTGTGTGATGTACGGATAGCATTACAACCCATCGCTTTTAAAATTTCCAGTTGCCTTTCCAACGCACGAACATTTACTGCAGCGCCCAAAGAACCAAGATCGTGATGATCACAAACGCCTAAAATTTTCGTGGGCACACCATTCAATGAAAATCCTTTATCCATATCAAAATGAAAATAGCGAATACCAAATGGTGTTTCATAATCATCAACTACTTTTCCATTTACCGAAACCTGCGTTTTTATTTTATATTGATAAGGATTTTTTAATGACCATAAGATTGGATTCTTTACATCAAAAGTCTCAGTAAATTCTTTTGAAACATTTTTTGAAAAAAGACCCTTCTGCATTTTACGGGACAATTCTTTTCCTGAAGCATCCACTAAAATTGTGTTCACACCAATATATTTTGAAGCATCCGTGTTTCCTAAATTTATTTTTACATTAATAGTTGCTGATTGATGATTAACAGTTGGTGTGCTAACAAAAGTTCCCCAATGATCAACCGAAATTTTATTTTTCGTTACCAAGCGCACGTTCCGATAAATTCCTGAACCTGAGTACCAGCGTGAGTTTGGCTGTTTTGAATTATCAACCTTAACGCTGATAATATTTTTATCATTTCCAAATTTTAAGTAAGGAGTTAGATCATATTGAAAAGAAATATAACCGTTTGGGCGAAGGCCTAAGTAATGATCATTGATCCATACTTCCGACTTTTGATAGACTCCATCAAATTCTATAGAAACATTTTTATCCTTTGCATCTTTAGGAAGTGTAAATGATTTTCTGTACCAGCCAATTCCTCCCGGCAAAGCGCCACCTTCGGGAGAAGTAGGATTATCTTTTTTAAATTCACCTTCTATGCTCCAATCATGAGGCAGGTTTAATTTGCGCCAGGACGCATCATTAAAGTTTGCGTTTTTATAAATATCTTTTAAGTCTGTTGTATCTACATAATAAAATTTCCAACCTTTATTAAAGTTTTCAACTTTTCGGGCTTTTAGTTGTGCAGAAACATTTTGAAAAAAGAAAAACGAGACAACAAAAATTGACAGGCAAAATATATATTTTCTCATAGTGATTTTTATATTATTTATTTAATCTCATAACTAACTGCTGTTATCGTTACAGGCCCTGAAAGTCCCGATGGCATGGGTTCCCAGTTTGACGCATCAAACAAACCATTTTTACTATTCTCTCTTTTTCTTGCAGGCATGTTGGTGTTATAAAATTTCTTCCACGGGATATTATTTCTATCCATGTAAGCTATTCTGTTTGCCATCAGGTTTGCGATAATTATTTCAAGCTTATTATTTTCTTTTATATCAGATGAAGGAATAATTACTGAAAAATAAGGGCCAATAAGTGTGGTTAATTTTTTACCATTGAGAATTATCTCTGCTGTTTCATTCACTTTGCCAAGATCAAGTTTGTATGCTACAGCTTTGGTATTTGGTCGTGAAAATGTGGTTGCATATTTTGCAGTGCCCGAAAAATTTTTATAAGCATCTCCTTCGAATGAAGTCCATGAACCCAACTCATTTATTTTAGCAGTTGCGGGAATTGAAGGGCCACCATTTAAAAATGTCAACGTCCATTCGCCTTTTAATTGTTGCGGTTCGCCTGTTGTTTGTGTGTAAGGAAAGTTATTCCCAGTTTTCTTTGTATTAAAAAGTTGAACGATGATAGATTCAAATGATTTTAATTGAACCATTACATCAATTGTTCCATTGGTATTTATCTTCCAGTTTGCCAAACCGCTCTTTGCGGTCATCGCATCAAACATGGCCACAGCAGAGGCTTTGGCGTTAAGTGTTATCCAGCCATTCACTTTTTTATTTCCCCGGTTACTTAAAAGATATGTTGAGCCATCTGTATTTTTTCGCCTTGTAAACTGCAATCCCTGATCGTGCAAAGTTTCTGTACGGATGCCTCCCATCTTTAATAAAACATTCATGTCATCGCTTAATAAAAATCTTCCTTTACCAATTTGCGCCGTTTGAATTCCTTCAACATCAGTAAAATTTAATTGGTTGACCATATTTTTAAAACCTGCACGGTCCTTATCAAGGTTTGAAAATCCCGGAACATCTTTCGGCAGTTTTTTATAAACAAGAATGGTCGCTCCATTTTTAGTAAGGTCAAATATTTTTTGAAAAGATCTTTCAGAAATGTAATCATTTGCCGGAAGCAAAATAGTTTGATAATTACTTCCGCCTGTCATCAATGTTTTTCCGCCGGAGATATTTTGCAATTGCTTATCAGAAAAAAAATCAAAAGCATAATCATGCTCCAGCATCCATTGAGAAATTTTTTGAAAATCTGTTCCTGCAAACTCTTTTCCCATTCCATCAAAGTGTTGCAACATTGCATTGCCCGGATCAGAATAACGATCTGCCAAAGGATAATAAACAAGCACATCATTATCCGGTTTTCCAGCTTGTAAAAATGTTTGTGTCCTGGCAACGTATTCATTCAGCACATGAAAATCTTTCCATTGCGGATCGGTTTGCTGAAAATGCACAGCAGCATAAAACAGCCACCCCGGCCACGCTTCAGCCTTTGGAGAATAATCAACACCATGATAAAATATATGATTAACGCCGCCGAGCCAATAAAGATCAAGCGCTTTTTTTACATCACCCCACGAAGAAGTAAAATGCTCATTCAGCCAGGTAACACTTTCTGATGATGCGAATTTCTTTCCCATCACATGAGCAACAGACGTTGCAAATTTGTAACGCAAAACATCATTGCCCTCCGTTT
Organism: Chitinophagaceae bacterium; assembly: GCA_036564845.1. Taxonomy (GTDB): domain Bacteria; phylum Bacteroidota; class Bacteroidia; order Chitinophagales; family Chitinophagaceae; genus Ginsengibacter. Next base: position 5,229 of record DATCOF010000326.1, read on the forward strand.
CAGGAATATCAACAGCGCCATACAGGTCTAACAAATTACCCGGCGATCCATGCGATTGATTGCGGATGAGAACGCCTTTTGTTGTTCCCCATTTTTTCCATTCCTGCGTAAAGTCTTCAAGTATCAATTCGCCGATAGTTGTGCGGTAATCAAAGATCACACGGCTGTTCATGTCCGCATCACTCTTTTGAAACAATGCAGGTAAATAATTCTGTAGACCGTAGCCTCTTCTTTTTTTAAATTCAGAAAGAAAATTGGGTGTCCAGTTGGATTGGCCTCTTGCATCATCCACTTCATAACTATCATTAAACAAAGCACGGATATAGCTTACATCATGACCTTTAAATGCATCATCAAATCTTTTAAAATAATGATGCAAGGCATCGGCACTAAAATGATCTATGGCATAACCTTCACCACCGGGAGCAGCACGCTCAACCATTTTTCCATGCAGTCCCTGGAACAATCCATACAACATCCACTTGCCTGAAGATGCAGTCCAGTTAAGCTTTCCGGATGCGTCTACTTTATTAGTAAGATCAATTTTTTCGCCTTTATCATTATACGCCATCAATAATTGTACAGGCAACGTTGCAGGAAAAATAATTTGATCAAGCGCCATATCCTGTAAATTTTTATTCTCAGCGATCACAGGATTTACATTAGAATTTTTTGGCGCTTTGTCATTGGAGTTGGCAGTTCGTATCAAACCTTCCACTTTATAAATTACCGGCTCCTGCAATTGCTCACCACTATTTAATTGCCACGTTTTATAATAAATTGTTTTGCTTGCTTCCTTATCAGTTATCGTTGGTCCGCCAAACGGCCAACCTGTACCGTTAGCAAGATCGATACCGATGCCGATGCGTTTTGCTTCCATCAAAGTATGGTCGAACATTTGCATCCACTGCGGCGACAAAAAATTGATGAATTGCTTTTCATAACCATGCACGCCATAGATCGGGGTAATTTCCATTCCACCCAAACCTGCATTAAAATAATCCTGCAAATTTGCAGTAAGGTCTTTTTTATTAACCGCACTTCCCTCCCACCACCAGCGTGCCCAAGGCTTTGCTGTTTGTGTAATTGACGGCCATTTAATTTGCGCATCCGTAGAAACAATAAAACTTACAAAGGCAATAGTTATTAAAACTTTTTTAAGCATCATTAATTATTTTTTGTTTTATTTTTCTTGAGCTCGGCTTTTGAAATTCTATTAGGCTTCATTGGCGTCGCACTCTTGTGCAGTAAAGCTTTGCGGAGCTTTTATCTTAGCGTAAAATGAAATTAATAGGGTGAGCAAATAATTTTCCATCTTTCCATTTTTTTATGGGGTTTTGAATTTTGACAATTTCTGAATTCTTTTGCCCTGCATTGAATACACAATAAACCCAATACTTGTCGCCGTCATTAACTTTAAAGTAACTTCTTGCTACTTCCCATTGTGTTCCTGAAATTGATAAAGTCTGTCCAAATTTTTCAACTGTTGTTTTGACTTCTACTAACCTTATAATTTCTCCATTCTGCTTTACAATAAAATCACAACCAACTCCTTTTTCTCCATCTCCATTCAAATCTATTACCTCTATCGTTGTGTCGCTCTCAAATTCTTTAGCAAGTTCAATACCTACATACGATTGTCCCCAATCGCCAATGTCATTGAGAAGTTTTTGACTTGGTTTGTCTTTTGTGGTTTCCTCTGTGTTGGTATTAATAGGGCTTTCATCATCAATAGATTCATCATCGTCGGGTTGAGCATCGCCTTGCCCACTTTTAAATTCAATATTAATATCTGCGTCATCTAATTCCCTTGTATTTAATACAGCTTCTTCGGGTTTAAATTCAGGAACGAACCCTTCACTAACTACTGGTTCAACAACAGTTTTCTTTCCTTCCTGTTCTGCTTCCCATTTCTTGAATTTCTCATACTTGTCTTTATCAATAAACTTTCCACCTGTACGATCTTCTATAGCTTTAATCTCGTCTGCTTTAAAACCTAAAATTTCAGCTAAAAGTTTTGAATCGTTGTTGTTTGCTTTATAGATTTCAGGCAGATTAGTGTATGAAATTTCATTTGGAAGAACATTTGAATTGTCAATAACTAACCATTTAGATTGTCTCAATCGTTTTAGGAAAGAGGATTCAAATCTTTTTATGTAGTCTGAATAATATTTGTATGAAAACTCGCCTTGGAAAAAGTTTTGGGCAGAATATTGTTGAACCGAAAGGCACTTATTTAGTAACTGCCACAAAGCAATTGATTTTTCCAATGTAATTTCTTGGCTTAGAAAATTAACCAAACCATCTAACTCATAATCGTTACAATAATTTTCATAAGTATAACCACCGTTACTAAATTTTCGCTTTTCTTCCCACGTTAATTTTGCTACGAAATCTCTACGCCACGGATAATCTACAACTCCAACTTGTGTAAGCAGTTCCTTTAAACCTATCAATTCCTTTGGTAGTAATGAGTATTGTTCTTCCGCTACAAAATAAGCTGTCAAATTACCTGCAAAATATTTTTTAAGGTTGGTGGAAGAAAAATAAACCTCATTGTACTTCAATAGCTTTGTTTCTCCCGTTTCATAATTTAACCCCATAATAAAGGAGCATTCTCGTAAATCTTTTAAAAGGCGATTCCACTTTTCTTGGTTACTTGATTGCGTATCTAATATTTTTTTAAAATCCTCAAAATAGCCTGGATAAGTTTGTCCTGCTCTGAATTTCGGAATTATGAATTCGTTTATCTCGGCAAACAAGTCAGGGATAGTCAAACCAATATCCTCTAAAAATTTTTTGGCTTCATTGTTTTTGGCAATATTTAGCTTTACTGTCGCATATTTTGAAATTTCTTTTGCAGGTAGAAAAGCATTTGGTTTGCCGTTGCTTTGAAAAGGGGAAACTTGTTTTATTTCACCTCTGATTTCTATTCGTATAATTGGTTTGCTCCTAAGAATTCCATTTGTAGCTGCCTTAGTTCCAACTCTCCAAAGGGCATTTGCTTTGTGAACGACTTTATAAAATTGAATTATCCAATTATCGCTTTGTTCTAACATAAACTCGGCGGTTATTTTGGAAGCAAAACCTGCCAAATCATATTCTGGAATTTCCAATTCGGTTTTTAAATACCTCCACAATTCGTTGGTCTTATTTTCAGTAATTCTTTTATCAATCCAAAAATTCCTATCAAAAAGTTTTGCGGTTTGTTTGCTATTTAATAAGTCTGCTAAGTCAGCACTTCCTAAAAGCAGCGATTCTTTAGCTGATGAATGATTGCCGTTTGTGTTGGGAATGAGTTTATTGTTTGAATTTAATTCCTTTTTTACCGATTCGTATAATTCTTTATAGATTGAGGAACGGTTGCAATTACTTTTATCAGTAGGTAAAACATTAAGCATTTCCACACTAAGCATTTTCATACTCTTAAAAACTGAAAGGCTTTCTGCTAAAAGTTTGCTTAGTTCTTTTTTTAATTCCTCGTTTCTATGGTCTTGTTCAATGTTTACAAGATTGCCGTTTTCTTGTATATTTTCTCTTGCTGGTGTTGTGTAAAAAGGGGCGTGGACTAAAAACTTTAAACTTGTTTCAATTTTAGTTGGGAAGAATACAAAGAGTGGTGAACTGTCGCAAGGGGTTACAATTCTATTGTTAGTATTGTTTAGTTGAAATGCAATTTTAATAGAAAGCATTTTCTTGTCAATTTCAACAGTTTTTTCTAACAAGAAGAATTTTATTTCTTTTGTTGCAGATTTTAAGGATGTATAACGACTGTCTTTTTTTTGAGATACCCTTTCGTAAATACCATTATTGGTTTCTGTTTCCCATTTTATAGAACGAATGTTTGAAAGAAATAGCAAGTAATGCAGATTAAGGTCTTGCAACTCTTTTGTAAGTAATTCTTGTGTTTTCTTTTTAAGGCTTTTCTTGAATGGAAGAATGATTTTTGTGCCGTTAAAAAAAGTTTGATTTGAATCTATTGTTCTACTCGGAATATTGTAGTCAATAATTGTTATGTCGTAGTCGGATGATATTATTCTTGGTCTGTCGGTAATTGAATAAACAGATTTAAAGCCAATGCCAAAACGCCCTATCGCATTTTGTTTTTCCTTTTTTTCATGATTGTCGCCAAAGTTTGATATAGCCCTAATGTCATTGAAGTCAAATAGTTTTCTTGCATCGTGTGAAAAGATTAACTCGTTTTCTGTTAGCTTAAATTCAACGTTGGTCGCACCTTCGTCCTCTGCATTTTGAAGTAACTCTGTAATAAAGTGAGTTGAGTCGCCATAAAGTTTTGCAAGTGTTTCGTGAGAATTGTCTCCATCTACTTGCATCAGTTTTACTTTTTTAAACCTTCTGTCTATTAACTCGTCAAGTTCGTCCATGATATGGCTTTAATTGAGTGTAAACTAAACTAATGGGATACAAAATATACGTCATCCTATGTAAAGTATGCAATGATTCCAAATTGGATATATTTTTAAATCCTTTTGTTCCTCATTGCTTCAACTGTACAAGTGAGTGACAACGGTGATGCTATGAAAACCAAATGTCCGTTACCAAATTTTATTTTTCCTAACAATTGTCGTATCAGTGATACGATAATCGGAATTGTCGCTACAGTGTAGCGACAATTTGAAATCCAGAAAAGTCTCCGCAGTGCGGAGACAATATTATTTATCACTCTTCTTAATCTCCACTGCATACGTTTCTTC
>DATCOF010000327.1:0-5324 GCA_036564845.1 Chitinophagaceae bacterium
CAGTGTACAAATAGTAGTGTATGTTGGCGGTATTGTTGTACTCATCATCTTCTCTATTTTCTTAACACAACAGGCGGGAGATCTTTTACCGAAACAAAAAATCGGCAGACAAATATTTTCTGCACTGGCTGCATTCTGCGGATTGGCTTTGGTAATGCTGCAATTATTTCAACATGATTTTATCAAAACAACTAATCCTTCAATAGAACCAAGTGTAAATAATATCGGCAACCAGATGTTGGGTGTAGGTGATAATGGTTATGCATTGCCGTTTGAAGTGGTAAGTATGTTATTGCTGGCAGCATTGATCGGTTGTATTGTGATCGCATTAAAAAGTAAACCCGAAACAACATGATGGAACCGGGACTATATCATATTCTTTTTATCAGTGCTACATTATTTTTTATTGGCGTGTATGGTTTTTTTACAAGAAGAAATCTTGTTACAATGTTGATGAGTGTGGAGTTGATACTGAATAGTGTGAACCTGAATTTCATTGCATTCAATAAATATTTATGGCCCAACAGGCTGGACGGTTTATTTTTTACCATATTCATCATCGCCATTGCAGCAGCGGAAGCTGCGGTAGCAATTGCAATAATTATAAATCTCTATCGCAGTCACAGATCAATTGATGTAGAGAATGCGGAAGAACTGAAATTTTAGCCCCTATCCCCTAAAGGGGGAAATGGAGAAGATGAATGTAAAAAAAATGATGAATAAAGAATAAATTTTGAAATGCTTAATTACAATTTTTAATTAAAAAACAAAAGCCCGGCCTCCCTCTCTGCAGGAGAGGGAACGAGGGTGAGGTCTTATGCCAAATGCAACTTACATAGCGCTCATTCCTTTACTGCCACTGGCAGGATTTATTCTGCTCGGACTTTTCGGAAGAAAATATTTCAAGAATTCTTCCGGAATTATCGGGACAACTTTATTATTGATATCTACAGTGCTGGCATTATATACTGCTTATGGATATTTTTTTGAGTACGGTAAAGTTGACGGCGTTTATCAAAAAATTATACCGCTGCAATACACATGGCTCGAATTCTCAAAAGGTGTTTCAATTGATATGGGTATCATCCTCGATCCTATTTCTGTGATGATGCTTGTTGTTGTAACATTCATTTCATTGATGGTACATATTTACAGCCTCGGTTACATGAAAGGTGAAGAAAGATTCCCAACTTATTATGCATTCCTCGGACTCTTTACTTTTTCAATGCTTGGTTTAGTTATCTCTTCTAATATTTTCCAGATCTATATTTTTTGGGAACTTGTTGGTATTTCATCTTTCTTATTGATCGGTTATTATTATGATAAACCAAGTGCAGTTGCGGCTTGTAAAAAAGCTTTTATTGTAACCCGTTTTGCTGATGTTGGATTTTTGATCGGCATATTAGTGTTGTCTTTTTATTCAGGCACATTAGATTTTAATACACTTATTGAAAGGCTTACATCACCTGATTCAAACGAATTAAAAAATGCAGTTGCTGCTTCTTTCCTTGGTGTCTCTGCATTAACATGGGGATTGGTTTTAGTGTTTATTGGTGGCGCCGGAAAGAGTGCGATGTTTCCATTACATATTTGGTTACCCGACGCAATGGAAGGCCCCACGCCGGTTTCAGCCTTGATACATGCAGCAACGATGGTGGTAGCTGGTGTGTTTTTAGTGGCAAGATTATTTCCTGTCTTTGCAATTTCATCTCCCGGCGCTTTGAGTTTGGTTGGTTATGTTGGCGCCATCTCTGCATTATTCGCTGCTGTTATTGCATGCACACAAACTGATATTAAAAGAGTGTTAGCATATTCCACCATGTCTCAGATCGGGTACATGATGTTTGCATTGGGTGTTTCAAAATATGGTGGCGAGAATGGTTTGGGTTATACAGCATCGATGTTTCATTTGTTTACACATGCAATGTTTAAAGCACTTTTATTTCTATGCGCAGGTGCAGTCATTCATTATATACACAGCAACGAAATGAAAGACATGGGTGGCTTAAGAAAATATTTACCCATCACACACATTACATTTTTAATTGCCTGTTTGGCAATATCAGGTGTGCCGCCTTTTGCAGGTTTTTTTAGTAAAGAAGAAATTTTATTGGCAGCATATCAACACAACGCAACCATTTACTGGATAGCATTGATTACTTCCGGGCTAACAGCTTTTTATATGTTCCGTTTATACTTCAGCATTTTCTGGAGCAAGGCTCCCTCTCCTTTGGAGAGGGCGGGGGGTGAGGTCCATAAAGGCGAAGGTGGCTTTGCTATGATGATGCCATTAGTGCTTCTGGCTATAGGAGCAGCAGCAGCGGGTTTCATCCCTTTCGGGAATTTTGTAAGTACTGATGGAACATCATTGGAAAATAAATTTCATTTAGAATTTTCTATTGCTCCGGTTGTATTAGCGCTATCAGGAATTTTTATTGCCATGTGGATGTACAAAACACAAAATAATAAATCTGATAAACTTGCAGCATCATTAGGCGGTTTATACAAAGCAGCATATCATAAATTCTATATTGATGAAATTTATTTATTCATCACTAAAAAAATAATCTTCAATTTAATTGGAAGGCCGGCAGCATGGTTTGATAAAAATGTAGTGGATGGTTTGATGAATGCAACCGGTAACAGCACACAAAAAATTTCAGAAAAAATAAAAAGATTTCAATCGGGTAAAGTTCAGCAGTATGCCATATACTTTTTAGTAGGTGTAGTAGGACTTGCCTTATTGTTTATTTATGTGTGGAAATGATGAATGCAATTATGAACCTGCCTGCCGGTAAAGGCAAGTGCAGCATTCATAATTCTAAATTAGAAAAATGAATTTATCGTTATTAATTTTATTACCATTACTTACTGCGGTTGCAATCCTGTTGACACGGAACGCAACCCAGGTTAAGCGGATAGCCTTGGCAGGAGCCACTCTTCAGTTTGCATTGGCTTTTGCATTATTGTTCTTTTTCCGGCATGAAAGAATGGAAGGCAATAATGCACAAATGTTATTTGAGCTGCAATACAACTGGTTCCCGGCATGGCATATAAGTTTTCATTTAGGCGTTGATGGTATTTCAGTTGCCATGATCCTGTTAACAGCATTTGTTGTTATTGCAGGTGTGTTGGTTTCATGGAACGTAACAAAGATGACGAAGGAATTTTATTTCTTACTCATCTTATTAAGCCTTGGTGCTTATGGATTTTTTCTTTCGCTCGATCTCTTCATTTTATTTTTCTTTTTAGAGATAGCAGTTATTCCAAAATATTTACTCATTGGCATTTGGGGAAGCGGTAAAAAAGAATATGCGGCAAACAAACTTGCATTGATGTTAATGGGCGGTTCTGTATTGGTTTTGGTTGGATTGCTGGGTGTTTATTTTTCAGGCGCTGAACGCAGCTTTGATCTGATAAAATTATCGCAGTTACATATTCCTTTACAAACACAGATGATCTGTTTCCCTTTATTGTTTGTTGGCTTTGGTGTGTTTACTGCCTTGTTCCCTTTTCATACATGGGTACCCGACGGTCACTCTTCTGCACCAACAGCGGGGTCAATGTTTCTTGCAGGCATCTCTATGAAACTCGGTGGCTACGGCTGTTTGCGGGTAGCAACCTACATCATGCCCGAAGGAGCAAAAGAATATGCGACCATCATTATTGTGCTTTCTGTAATTGCAATTTTGTATGGCGCCTTCGCTACCATGATGCAGAAGGATCTTAAATACCTCAACGCATATTCATCCGTTAGTCATTGCGGATTTGTTTTACTCGGCATTGGTATGTTAACCAAAACTTCCATGACGGGTGCGGTGATGCAAATGGTTTCGCATGGTTTAATGACGGCCCTTTTCTTTGCTGTCATCGGCATGATATACGAACGCACACACACAAGGCAGATCAATGAAATGGGAGGCTTGTTGAAGAAGATGCCTTTCATCAGCACGGTATTATTTATTGTTGGTTTGTGTTCTCTTGGCTTGCCAGGGCTTAGTGGTTTTGTTGCAGAAATGACAATTTTTATGGGTTCATGGCAACATCCTGATACATTCAGAAGAGCCGCAACGATATTGGCTTGCCTTTCAATTGTTGTTACTGCTGTTTATATTTTAAGAGCTGTTGCAAAAGTGGCGATGGGACCATTAAAAGATGAATTTAAAAATTTAACGGATGCTGCATGGAATGAAAAACTGGCTGCATTTATTTTAATAGCAGGAATTATAGCCATTGGTGTTGCACCTTTTTGGCTGAATGATCTGGTAAGCCCTGCAACAGAAATAATCATGCAAAAAATATCTCCTTAGGTAAAGGGAGTAAAATAAAAATAAAGGATGAATGAATTTCTCACATTGATGAAACCTGAACTGGTAATAACCTTTATCATTTTCCTGCTCCTGTTTATTAAAATAGGAAAAGGATTAAAAAATGAAACCATGTTATTGCTGATACAGGTTTTGTTATTGCTAAATTTTATTGCAGGATTCTTTTTAAATAAAGAAGGGATTTTGTTTGATGGTATGTACCAGACAACAAACATGATCGTTTTGCAAAAAAGTATTTTGAGTCTGGGAGTTTATCTCATCTCTTTATTATTTGCCGGCTGGTTTAAAAGATCAGAGCACATGCCGGAATTTTTTATGTTGATGCTTTCTGCATTGCTGGGCATGTTCTTTCTTATTTCAAGCGGCAACCTTCTCATGTTCTTTTTATCATTAGAGCTGGCAACAATACCTGTTGCTGCTATGGCCAACTTTGATCTTGATAAAAAAAGATCTTCAGAAGCGGCAATGAAGATGATATTGTCTTCTGCATTCTCTTCGGGAATTTTATTGTTTGGTATTTCATTGATTTATGGTGCAACAGGCACCATCAGTTTTACCGAACTGCCGCAACACCTTGATGGCAGCGCATTACAGGTACTTGCATTGGTATTTTTATTTTCAGCCTTTGCATTTAAATTATCAATTGTCCCCTTCCACTTATGGACAGCGGATGTTTATGAAGGCTCACCGATTGCTGCAACATCATTTCTTTCGGTTATATCGAAAGGTGCTGTAGCTTTTATTTTTATGGCTACATTATACAAAGTATTTCAACCCATGCATGAGGTGTGGTATAATTTGGTGATGATCTTATCCATTGCTACAATGATCATCGGAAATCTTTTTGCATTGCGTCAACAGAATATAAAACGCTTCCTTGCATTTTCTTCCATTGCGCAGGTTGGTTTTATTTTGGTGGGCATCAGCAGCAATTCAATCGAAGGGACAACGGCTGTTGTTTATTTTATTTTGATCTATCTTTTTTCTAACCTGGCT
>DATCOF010000328.1:0-35144 GCA_036564845.1 Chitinophagaceae bacterium
TATTTAAAAGCTTTCTGGAATGTGGTTAACTGGAAAAAAGTAGCAGAGAGATATAAACCCTAAACCCCACGAAGATTCTTTACATCCGCAACAGGTTATCCTGCTTGCGGATTTTTATTTAGAAGAGATTCGCTAAATTGATTCTTAAAATTTTGATATGGCTAAAAAAATATTTTTTGTAATTACCTGTTTATATATTTTTTCAGCGAATGCAGATGCTCCCGGCAAAGTAGCCATAGCTGACAGTAAAATCACATTTAAAAATATCGCCAAACAAATTGATTATATTTTTTATTGGAAAGGAGAATATGATTCTGCAAAAACATTTAATAATGATAGCATTTTCACTATCCCCGGAAGTGGAGGAAAACCAATGAATGCAATGGTTTGGGGAATAAATAGAAAAAGTAATACCAGCACCGACACAATTTTCTTCGACAATTTTTATGCACCTGATTTTATAGTTACACTTGATACAATATCCAACAATAAACTTCTGTATTCAAAAGAACAGGTGTCTAATAGTAATGATGGAAATTATTATGGCGATAGTTCTGCTAATACTAAATCTCCGGAACATTCAAACATTATTTTATTTTCAGTGATCTCGCTAATTGCATTGATCTTATTGGTGTGGTTTTTTATCAGGAGAAAAAATAAAACTCTAAACTCCTAAAGGTTCAATACTTGAATATTGAATGTTGAACATTGATTATTGAGTGTTTTTTTGAGTGCAAATATTCAATACATAATATTCAATAATCAATGTTCAATTGTGTAAGTTTTTAAGGAACAGGATCGTGTCCATGTCCACCCCAGGGATTACATCTTGCAATTCTTTTTACTGTAAGCCACAATCCTTTTATTGGACCATATTTTTTAAAAGCTTCAATACCATATTGTGAACAGGTTGGTGTAAACCTGCACTGCGGGCCCAGCCAGGGCGAAATGATCAGCTGGTATAATTTTATTAAAAGAATAAAAGGGTAACTAAGTATTTGCAACAATTGCTTCATCAACAATTTTATTTAATTTTTTCAAAGCCGACTCCATTTTTTCAGTCACTTCTTTATAGTGCAGAATTTCATTGGTGGTGTAAATAAAAAAAACAGCCATACATTTTTTATTTTCCCCCAGGTTGGCCGTCAAAGTATTTTTTTGAAGACGGTAAGCTTCTCTCATTAATCTTTTTATCCTGTTCCTATCTACCGCTTTTTTAAAATGTTTTGTACTTACAGCAAAACCCGTTTGCAAAGGAGCAATACTTTCTTCCTGAAAAGAATACAACACCCTGAATGGAAATATTGAAAATGAAACTCCCTGCTTAAACAAAATTTCTATAAGCTTACGGCTTTTAAGCTTTTCTTCTTTTTTAAATGTTGATCGCTGTTCTATGATAATTTCTTTTTCCAAATATCTTTTAAATCTGCCATACCATTAAAAAACTTCCCTAATAAAAAAGTCCCGCAACAAAGCAGGACTGAAAAATGTATATGTTCTGGTTAAGAATTATTTTTTATCTACATGTTCATCAGAAACAGAAAGCTTATGCCTTCCTTTCTTTCTCCTGGCGGCTAAAACCTTGCGGCCGTTAGCAGTTTCCATACGTTTGCGAAAACCATGCACACTCTTACGACGACGTTTATGTGGCTGGTATGTTCTTTTTTTTCCGGGCATTTTATTTAAATTTTTCCTTTACAAATTAATAATAATTGTTTCTGCAACAGGACACCATTCCTGATGTTTGTGAAAGGGGAGCAAAGGTATGGATATATTTTAAATTTTGAGAAGCCAAATGGAAGAAAGTTAGGCCTATTCTATATTTATATGCTTTGATTTGAGAGTTCTTCCAAAAAATCCTGTACTGTGTCTGTCAAAATCTTCTGTTGAGTCTGTTGTATAAAGCTCTACCAAACCATTTTTGCTGCATTTATCTTCTATTTCAGAATGGCGATGCAGGTAATCTTTTAGGCTATCCGCTATTATTTCTCCCTGGGAAATGATATTTATTCCTTGCGGTGCAAACTGCTTAATCTTTTCAAGCAAAAGAGGATAATGAGTACATGCCAGCAAAATAGTATCTATATCTTTTGATTGGTTTATCAACTTATCAATATCCTTCTTTATAAAATAATCAGCGCCTTCATTATCAAATTCATTGCTCTCCACTAATGGAACCCAAAGAGGGCATGCCTGCTGAAAAATTTTTACATCAGGAAAGAACTTTTGTATTTCTATCAAATAAGATTCGGACTGCACTGTTCCATTTGTTCCTAACACGCCGATGGTTTTTATTTTGGAGAAGTTGCCAATAATTTCTGCTGTTGGCCGTATAACACCTAACACTCTTTTCTCAGGGTCTAGTGCAGGAAGATCTTTTTGCTGAATAGTTCTCAAAGCCTTGGCAGAAGCCGTATTGCAGGCAAGTATCACCAGTGGGCAATCCTGTTTAAAAAACCATTTTACGCATTGCAGGGTGTAATGATAAACCGCATCAAAGCTGCGGGTACCATAAGGTGCACGGGCATTATCTCCTAAATACAAATAATCGTATTGGGGCAGTTTACTTACCAGTTCTTTTAATATTGTTAAGCCTCCATAGCCTGAATCAAAAACACCAATGGGTTTGCCAGTCATAGCCCAAAAGTAAAAAAGCCATCCCATTAAAGAGACGGCTTGTAAATATTTTATTTGTATTATTTATTTGGTTGGATTTGGTTTTGGAAGCGCAGTGGCTTTAATACCCAATTTCTTTTTAACCAATGGGGCTATATCATCTGCGGGAGGCATAAAAAGTAATGCTTCTTTAGGAAAGATATAAGTGTAACCATTTTCTTTCGCTACTTCCTGTATGACAGCCTGTAATTTCTTTTGAATTGGTAAAGATAATTCCTGTCTTTTTTGCTCAAACTGTTGTTGGATGGCTTGTTCAGCACCACTTAGCTCCTGTACTGTTTTTTGAAGTTCTGTTCTTTTTACTTCTTTTAAACTTGGATTCATTGTAGCTGAATCTTTATAAAATTTAGCAACGGCTTCGTTAAAAGTATTTTGCTTATCCTGTGCATTTTGATATAATGATTGCTGGTATTGATTTAACAGAGTATCTACTTTTGCAGCTTCAGGCATTAAAACAATTATCTCATCTGCGCTTATGTAGCCGATCTTTATCTGAGCTGTAGTTGTGTTTGATAATCCAAAGATTCCCATTGTTATCAATCCGAGTGTAATAAACTTTTTCATTTTCTTTTTTATTATTTATTTATAGTGTTTAAAATGTTTAGTTAAGCTGCATTAATAATACCCTTTGGCAATTATTTAACACCCAATTCTCTAAGCACATCATCGCTCTTATCCAGTTTTGGGTCGGCAAAGATAACGGTAATCCCTTCACTTTTATCCAGAATAAAATCATAAGATTTTGCAACTGCTATTCTTTGTACAGCATTATAAACTTTATCCTGAATAGGCTTGATCAGCTCCTGTCTTTTTTTAAAAATATCTCCTTCATATCCATATCTCTTTTTTTGAAGGTCTCTTAATTCCTTTTCTTTATTAAACAATTCATCCTCTCTTTTTTTCTTTAACTCATCACTAAGCATTACCTGCTCAGCATCAAAATCTTTATACATCTTATCAAGATCGGCAGATTTTTTATCGATCTCCTGTTGCCATTGTTCGCTGAACTGATCCAGTTTTTGTTGTGCTGATTTGTACTCTGGCATTTTTTGTAAAATGTATTTTGAATCAATAACAGCATAGCGCTGAGCGTTGCAGTTAAAAATTGCTGCCACCAATAAAGCGGATAAAATAAGGTTCTTTATCATGATACAGGTTTATACTTATTCGGGTTCCTGGCCAAGCATGAACGTGAATTTAGCAGCGCTTTTCAATGGCTCGCCATATTTTATTCTGTCCAGTCCAATGCCATAATCAAAACCTAACAAACCAAACATTGGTAAAAAGAACCGCATACCAACCCCAACTGAACGGCGAAGTTTGAATGGATTATAGTCTTTAAAACTATACCACCCATTAGCTGCTTCAAAAAATCCAAGTCCGTAAATTGTACTGCTTGCGCTTGTACTAAACGGATATCTTAATTCAAGAGTATATTTATTAAAAATAGGGAAATATTGACTGGCTGTAGTTTTATCAGGATTAATTGTTGGATCAGAATTATCATACACAGGGTATCCTCTATGTGCAATGATATCATAACCTAACAAAGCAACACTGTTGCTAAGTCCTGCATCGCCTAACTGGAAACGCTCAAAAGGAGAGGTTTCAATTTTAGTATTGTAGCGACCAACAAATCCAAATTTGGCGGCGGCTTTTAAAATGAATTGTTTATTTTTTTCTTCTCCATGCGCATTGCCAATGGGCACATACCACTCTGCATTAAAGCGCTCTTTATGAAATTCAACATACTTATATTTTTGTGTAGGATCGTTATACACCGCAATATCTCTGAACAATGAATAAGGTGGCGTTAGTTGTACACTCAAAGAAAAGTTGGAGCCACTGGTGGGAAATATAGGGTTAGGACCTGCTGAACTGCGGGCCAGTCCTATTTTAAAACTAACATTGGTTGAGTTACCACTTGAAAGCCCCGGAAAAATATTATAATTCTTCAATTTGTATTGCTGAACATTTAATGAATACACAAGTGAAAAATAATCATCAGGCCATTTTAATTGCTTGCCTAAAGAAATCCCAAAGCCTGTCGTTTTTATATAAGATGAATCAGCATAAGTGCTTGAATATTGACCTGTATATGGATCGTATGCATTTGCATACTTAGTGTCGTAATAACTTACCGTAAAAGAATTTCTTTTTTTACCACCTAACCATGGCTCAGTAAATGAAAAATTATAGGAGCGATATGCTTTACCATTGCTCTGCACTCTTAAGCTAAGTTTTTGCCCATCGCCTGTTGGCAAGGGAGACCATGCCGTTTTCTTAAAAATATTATTGATAGAAAAATTATTGAACGTTACTCCGAGTGTCCCCGTTAAACCAATGCCACCACCAAAACCCGCCGAGAGTTCTAACTGGTCAGAAGATTTTTCTTCAAGCGCCCAGTTAATATCTACCGTTCCGTTATCAGCGTTTGGCACAACACCGGGATTTATTTTTTCCGGATTAAAAAAACCTAACTGCGATAATTCTCTTTGTGTACGGATGATATCTGCACGACTGAATTTTTCACCGGGTATTGTTCTTAATTCACGGCGTATCACATACTCTTTTGTTTTATCATTACCGCTGATGCCTACGTTGCCTATCGTTGCCTGTGGTCCTTCTACAATGCGTATCTCATGATCAATTGTATCATTGTAAACTCTGGTTTCAACAGGATCAACCCTGAAAAACAAATAGCCATCATCCATGTATAAACTGCTTATATCACCACCTTCCGCCGAAGCCTGTTTACCTAATCTTTTATTAAGGGTTTCAACATTATATGTTTCACCTTTTTGAATGCCGAGAAAAACAGTTAAGATAGAATCAGAATATTTTGTATTCCCTCTCCAGGTAATATTTCCAAAAACATATTTGTGACCTTCCTGCAATTTTATGGCAACATTCATTTCGCCTTTATTATTGTAATACTGTGTGTCAGCAACAATAACGGCATCCCTGTATCCCTGGGAGTTATAATAGTCAAGGATTTTA
Source organism: Chitinophagaceae bacterium (assembly GCA_036564845.1). Taxonomy (GTDB): domain Bacteria; phylum Bacteroidota; class Bacteroidia; order Chitinophagales; family Chitinophagaceae; genus Ginsengibacter. The sequence goes on from DATCOF010000328.1 coordinate 5,677, forward strand.
TCTTTATCCTCAGCATATTTTTTATCATTGAATTTTGCTGAAGCCAACTTAAGACGGAAGTAAGGATCTGCCAGTTCTTTTGTTTTTGATGGATAGAGATATCCATTTTGTTTAAGATAATTTTTAAAAGTAAGGCTGCTGTTTTTCTCAGGTGAATATGGATTGATAAGCTTTGCCGGGTTTAATGTTAAGCGGCTCATTTCTTTTGTTCCCTTCATTTGCTTTTTAAGCTTCGCATCCGAAATATTTTCGTTGCCTCCAAAAACAATTTCATTAACCTTTACTTTGTTTTTCTTATCAACAATAAAAGTTAACAGCACAGAATTTGAAATAGCAGTATCTTTTTTTTCTGTTGTTTGAACATCTATGTTTCTATATCCTTTATCAATAAAAAATTTCCTAATATTTTCTTCCGCAGTGCGCTTCATATTTTCTGTAACAACTCTTCCTTTTACCAATCCTATTTTTGTAATCAGATCATCCGCTTCGCTCTTTTTTACACCAACAAATTTAAAATTTGATAGTCTTGGTCTTTCTGTGATACCGATCTCAACATAAAGATTTTTACCAATCAACTTTGTAAAATATATTTCAACGTTGGATATAAGATTTTGCTTCCACAAATTATTTATTGCCTTGCTGAATGCATCAGTGCCGGGTATCATTACTTTATCGCCAACAGCAAGCCCTGAAATTGAAATAATAAGATTTGCATCAAAGGATTGTGTACCCGTAACTTTTATGGCTGCGATCGTATATTCTTTGGGGGTTTTGGAATTGAAAATATTTTCAAGCTCCACATTTACTGATGTGGGAACTGTGTCTTTTACAATTTGAGCGCTGGTGGTTTTGGCAAGTAAAACGATGACAACGAAGAAAAAAAACCTGTAAATTTTGGGCATCAAAAATCAATTTTATCAAGGCGGCAAGATACTGGCAATATTTAAAAGTATTTGTTAAATAGTTTAACAGAAATCCTCACAAAACCTGTTCTGTATTGTTTTTTATCTGTTCTGCTGTTTTGCCGAATCTGCGCTCTCTTTGCTGGTAATCAATAATGGCATCATATAAATTTTCCTTTCGGAAATCTGGCCATAGTGTGTCTGTGAAATATAATTCTGCGTAAGCTAATTGATACAATAAAAAATTACTGATCCTAAATTCACCACTCGTTCTTATCATTAATTCCGGATCAGGAAATGGTGCGGTAGTTAAATATTGTTGCAATGTTTCCTGTGTAATATCTGCTGCATTCAGTTTTTTATTTTCTACATCGGCAACAATTTTTTTAACAGCATCTGTCAGCTCCCACCGGCTGCTGTAACTCAAAGCCATTATAAGATTCAGACCTGTGTTATTGTGCGTCTCTGCAATTGCTTCATCCAATTCTTTTTTTGCTGCATCAGGCAACATTTCAAAATTACCAATCACATGAAGCCTGATATTATTTTTATTTAGTGTGGGAACTTCCTGCCTGATGGTTTCAATAAGCAACTCCATCAATCCTGTTACTTCATCTTTTGGCCTGTCCCAATTTTCTGTACTAAATGCATACAGTGTAAGATTTTGAATACCTAATTCTGCGCAGCCTTCCACGATATTGCGTACACTTTCCACTCCATGAAAATGCCCGAAGAGCCTGTCCTCGCCTTTCTCTTTGGCCCATCTTCCATTACCATCCATAATGATAGCAATGTGATGTGGCAACTTTTCAATATCTATATCTTCCTTAAAATTCATGAAGGTTTAAAAATTGAAGTCAGGCAATTGCCTGACTTGTCACAAATGTAATAAAATAGTCTGAACCTTAGATTTGGGTGAATTACAAGATTAGTAGATTAAGGATAGCTAATTCAAATTTTGGCATTTCTTTTTAATATATTTTTTTAATCTACCCAAATCTAAGATTCAGATATTACTTTTCTAATTCTTAATTAACCTACCTTTTATTCATAAAATATCAGCGTTTTACCGGTGGGCAGCGATAAGAGCTCAGGTTAAATGATAAACCTACTTCTGCAATGATGTATTGATCTTTTTGTTTGCTCCATCCACGCTGGCGGCCTTCTACGCCGATGGGTTCGCCCGTTTCAAAAGAGCGATCCTGCATAATGGATGCAATGGATGGTGCACCTGTAACAGAAGGAAATTTATCTACACCGATATAAGTACTGCTTACATCATCTAAATAATCTGTCGTTGTAAAACGATGAGCAAGTTCAAAAGAGAAATTTATATTTTGATTGATGCTGTATTTAAATCCAAATCCTATAGGAAAGCAAAGCGCCATGGTACCATAGGCTTTTCTATTCTGATAAAAAGTTTCGCCTTCAGTGTTTAATGGGCGAAGAAAATATTTTTGTCCCTGATAGTATGCGTAAGGATCATAACTAAAAACTCCAACTCCCAGTGTTACATAAGGTGTAAAAAGATGATCGGGATCATCAGGAATATATTTGAAAAAATTAAAATCTCCCTGCAATGCAATTTCCCAGACGTTACTGTTGAAACTTAAATTTCTTCTCTTCTGGTAATCATTTTTGCTGTACACATCGCTGTATCCCAATTGCAGGTAATGAGCTGAAATGCGCAGCCCTGTGTAGTTTCCAAATTGTTTTCTAAAAAAACCACCTACTGCAATTTTAGGCCGGTTAACCGCCGCCCTGTTATTCAGGTCTCCAAAATAATGTGCAGCCCCAAGTGTAAAACCAAATTGCCCTTCCTGTACATCAGAGTATTGAGCTTCGGCATTTTTAATACTTAAAAAGAAAAGTATTGCAACCAGTATGGGTAATTTGTTTTTCATTGAGTGCAAAATAAACGAAAAAGATAAGTTTTTATTAAAATAAGGAAAGTTAAAATTCGTGAAACGACAAACGTGAACCGTGAAAAGAGATTTGCATTTTTTGTGTTTTTTATCTCACGTTTGCCGTTTCACGATTGCATAATCAATTTCTTTTATCAAGACCCCACGAAAGTTTATTTCGTAGTGTTTGTAAAAAATTATTTTCATTCAGCCTGATAAGATTGATACCAAAAGATTCTTTTTTTACGGCAAGCTGAACATCTTTATCTACTATTTCACGACGGCTATCCAGCGTACAAAGAAATCCATCTGTTCTTCCTTCTATTTCAAAAGAAATAATATTATCATCGGGTACAATTATGGGCCTGATGTTTAGATTATGTGGCGACACCGGTGTAATAACAAAACTTGCAGACTCAGGAAAAATTACAGGGCCATTACAACTCAGCGAATAACCGGTGGAGCCCGTTGGTGTTGCAACGATCAATCCATCTGCCCAATAAGTATTTAAAAATTCACCATTAAGATAGGTGTGAATTTTTATCATTGGCGAAGTATCTTTTTTATGGATTGTGATCTCATTTAAAGCATAAGGAACTTTATCAAACAAAGGCATGTTTGCATCAAGATGCAACAACGTTCTTTTATCAAGCATGTAGCTTCGCTTAACCAATGCCTCTACCGCTGTATGCAATTCATCTTTACCAATGCTTGCTAAAAACCCCAGCCTTCCATAATTTATTCCCATCACAGGAATGCCGCTATCTCTTACAAAAGTTACTGTATCTAATAAAGTACCATCACCGCCCAAACTAATTATGCAATCAATATCATCAGCAAGATCTTCGGAGCAATTAAAGGTTGAATATTTATCACCAAAATTTATGGTAGAATAAAACATGTTGAAAAAATCCTGGAATATTACAGGTTCAATTTTATATGCAGCCAGTTCACTTAATAATAATTTAATACCATTTTGTTGATCTGCATCCAAACCCCTGCTGTATATAGCTATCCGCATTTAAAAATTATTTATGCAGGAGAATTAATGAAGTATTAAAAGCCTTTCTCATTATGTAAAAATAGCCTGTTTTGACCTAACTGGTTCACACTGTATTCTATCCGTATCTGCAGATCGTAAAAAGTTATTATATCAATACCCACACCTGCGCTTCCTAAAAATGTATTATTTAATCTTGAAACAAAATCCGGTTGATTATAAACATAACCCATATCAGCAAAAGTTTTTGCATAAATATGGAAAGGAATTTTATTAAGCGTTTTTGATTTTTTAAAAATTGTATTGATACTGAAATTAAATAATTCTCTTTTAAGATTGAATTTAGTTATGGCATAGGCAACTCCATCAATTATTTTATATTCCATTCCGCGGATATAATTATTATCATAGCCAAGCGCCTGCTGGTTTATATAAGCCTGGCGAAATGGCAATTTTATGTTGCCCTGCAATTGTGTACTGGCATACCATTTTTTACCCAGCGACCAATATTTATTATACTCTACACCAACAGAAAATGAATTTACACCACCCGTAAAACCCAGCCCTCTTTTTCCTAAACCAATACTTCCGGATACTCCTGTAAGGGGGTATAAAACATTATTTACATCTGTATATTGAAGCGTATAATATAGATCGACATAACCAATTGTTGAAGTGGGTTTATTAAAATATTGAGGATTATACTTTGCAGAAAAAATTGAATCATCAATACTTACATGCGAATAATTAAGATTGAATGAATGAGTAATTTTAAGACCCTTTCGTATGCTATATCCTAACTGAATTTCCCATTCGCTTCTTACAAAATCATTTCTCTTATAAAAAACTACTTCATTATCAAAACTGGTTTTGTAAACTATTTCCCTATTTTGAAAGTAACCTCCACCCATAGAAAAACCATTTGTCAAAGCAGCATTTGCATAGGGCGCTTTATAATTAAATGAAACCGTTCTGGTATAGCCGCTTAGCAAGTGTACACGTAGCAGGTCTTTTCTGCCGGTTAAATTATAATGAGTAAATTTTGCCCCATAATTAAGCCTGTTCAGATCACCATTGTATTTCATGAGCCACTCATTTAAAGTGCCATCAACAAATTGTAATTCGGGTAACGGGAAAATATACCAACGTTCTTTTACTGTAATGTTTATATCAAAATCAAAAGCATTAATAAGCAACGGCTCTACTTTTACTTCCAAAAAAAGTGTGAGGTTGAAAATATGTTGCCGGTCTTTTTTTAAGGCGTTAATTAAATTTGCAGGCGTAACTGTGGAACCCGGTTTTAATTCCATCTCTCTTAAAATTATATACTCCTTTGTTGTTTTATTACCAGTAACTGAAATATTTCTAACGCGAAGTTTGTTAAGCGAGTCGCCGTCATTTATCAGTTTTAAAGAAGGTGTAAGTTCAATTGTACTATCTGCATTTTTAAAAATATTATTTTGTGCTGAAGTATGATCGCTAACACTAAATAAGATAAGTGCCAGGAAGATCTTATGAAAAATATTTAAAAGGTGTGGTTTCAAAATTTATAGGCAAATATCATCGTTTCAGACAATTCACAAAATGTACTTGTAAATCTAATTTATTTTGATCAGAGAAAGAATGCTAATTAAATATCTAGGTAATTCATAAGATGGCGGTAATTGCTATCGATTTGGTTTTCAAATCTTTCCTCACCAAAATAATAAATCACATCATACTCATATCTCTCCAGAGCTGCCACCACCAATGAAAGTTCTTTTTTGTTTATGTGAATTGTAACGGCGAGCAAACCTGTTTCGGGTTGAACAGATGTATTAAGATGCAATATGGTTGCCTCGTTACTTTCTACTATCCTGCTAATTTCAGAAATGGAGAACCGGCTTCTTTCCATTTCTAAAACTATGATGCCGCCAATTTCATGCGCCCCTGAAAAATCACCGAGGGTTCTTAAAAGGTTTGGCCCGCTAATGCTCCCAAGAAATTCCTTTTCTTCATTTACTACAGGTATTACAGTTGTTTGATATTGATTACTGATGGTTACTGCCTTTAAAAAATGTTCATTTTCTTTTATAGAAATATCAAGAAATTCATCCTGTAGCAAAAGGATAATCATTTTATTATTATCAGCATCCAACAGGGTAGATTCACTTATCAAACCAAGATATTTTTCTTCTGATATTACGGGAAGATGAGAAACTTTAAAATCGTTTAATAGCTGCAAAGCTTTGCCCACCGTATCTTCCAATTGTAGCCGGGGAATAATATTATTATTTAATTCGCTTGCTAACATAAACTTTGCAGCTTTACTTTTAAACGGAATTAATATGAGATTGTTTTAATAAGACAGTAAAAATTAAAGAACTGTTGCAACAGGTGCTTTTAATTTTGCTAAAAAGCCGGCCAGTACCCTGTTAAACTCATCAGGAGCTTCCATCATAGGGGCATGACCGCATTTATCAATAAAATGCAGCTCGCTGTTTGGGATCAATTTATTAAATTCTTTTGCTACAAAGGGAGGAGTGATGGTATCATTATTTCCCCAAATTAAACATGTGGGTTGTTTTATCTGGTTTAGTTCTTCGCCCAAATTATTTCTGATGGCTGATTTAGCCAGTGCAATTATTTTTATAACCTTGATGCGGTTATTGGTAATTTCAAAACATTCATTTACCAATTCTTCCGTGGCCATTGCCGGATCATAAAAAGTAAGCTGCGTTTTTTTGCGGATGTATTCTTTATCACCACGTTTTGGATAACTGTCTCCCATGCCGTTCTCAAACAAGCCTGAGCTTCCGGTAAGTATCAATGATTTTATTCTTTCAGGATGTTTTAATGTATAGATAAGGGCCACGTGACCGCCAAGAGAATTTCCCAACAAGTGAATGTTCTTATAATCTCTTGCTTCAATAAACTTGTGAACAAATTTTTGAAGTCCGCCAACCGATGTATGAAGAAGGTCAAGTTCAAATAAAGGAAGCATTGGCACAACAACTTTATTGGTATGCCTGAAGTGTTCTATCAGATCTTTAAAATTACTCAATGCCCCAAATAAGCCATGCAGCAGCACCAGGGGTTCACCCTGCCCCTCTTCGATATATTTTAATTTGCCGTCTTTTTTTATCTCGTAACTCATCTTTTTAATTGAGCGCAATAATTATTATGTCCTAAAAATAATTGTTTCTATGCAAAAATGTATGGAAAATTAGATAACATCATACAATTATCAAGCTGATTTTTTTGCAAGGCCTCCAAAGAAATCCTGTAACTGTGTAAACATATCTTTAAATATCGGGATTATTTTACCTAAATTATTTATCACATCCGGGCTCCATGGCGCCACGTATGGATAAACTTTGGAATCCTGTATTGTCGCCGGCTGAATAAGAAACAGGTTGTTTGCAAAAAATAAAAAGACACTGAAAATAATTGCATAGATAACAATATACAAGGCCATTCCTCCCAAACTATCCATCCATCCGAGCATTGCAAACTGCATGGTTTTTTTAATGGTCCTTGCTGCAAGATTTACAAGAAGTGCTACAGCAACAAAAACAAGGATAAAAGAAATTAACGGTAGCCATTTAGAAAGTGAGCCTGCACTACCTTTTAACCAGCCTGCAACAACAACTGATAATTTTAATGCCGCCGCAAGCCCGATGACAAATGCCAGCAAAGAAAAAATACCAAGGATCAAACCTTTGCGAAGCCCTTTAAATATGGCAAAGATCATGGCAAGAACAAAGGCGATATCAATTATCATTTGCGATGTATGATGTTAGATGTACGATGTACAAAAATTCTAAGGAACGTGTGTTAATAATTCTTTCACCATTGCGGCAATTGTTTTTCCATCTGCTTTGCCGGCCAATTGTTTATTAGCAGCACCAATAACCTTTCCCATATCAGCGGGAGAATTTGCTCCGGTTGCATTTATTATTTTTTCAATAATCACTTTTAATTCATCTGCACCCATTTGTTTTGGAAGAAATTTTTCTATCACTTCGATCTCTTCTCTTTCTTTTACAGCAAGGTCTTCTCGATTTTGTTTTTCAAAAATTTCCAAAGAATCTTTTCGCTGCTTAACTAATTTTTGAAGCAACTTCATTTCATCTTCTTCTTTTAAAATACCGCCTGCACCTTCTGATGTTTTGGCAATGATGATCGCGGCTTTAATAGCTCTTAATGATCGTAAAGATTTTTCGTCCTTAGCCAGCATCGCGGCTTTCAGATCTATCATTATTTTTTCTTCTAATGCCATAAAAACAATTTTTGATTTATGATTTGCTGATTTACTTACAACTTAAAACGTATAACTTATCACTTACTCTGTTCCAACTGCGATTGCTGAAATTTTTTATAAAAATCTTTGGCAAACTTTTTTATATCATCACTAAGTTCATCCTGCTTGGTAGCCCTGCGATATGTATCAGCCATTGTTGAAAACATCTGGTAAAAAAAATCTGCCATCTCATCTACCATCATATCTTTTGTCCACAGATCAATGCGTAAAGCCGTTTTATCAGCGCCATCCCAAAAGGCCACACACATTGCTTTTGCTTTTTGCGCCATATCACTGCTGCTGTCTGTTGCACTCCAGCTTATTTGCTGCGGAACTTTATTGGGATCAAGAAGTACATCTATTTTTATTGAAGATTGATTCATAAGTTGCAAACTTAAGGAAGAATAGGAGTATAAATAAAAGAGGCTGTCTTAAAAGAAATTTTTAACCCAAATTCGCAATAGCAAAAAGGGATTACTTTAGCTATTTGCATTCTAATGCGTAGCAGTAGATAAAACAGACCAATGGAATTTGATATAAGCTATACCAGTAAAGAGATTACGCCATGGGGCGGCATGGTTTAGTGGACTTTGGAACTATGCTAAAGTCTTCGAGTACCCTTTTGAATTTTCTATTGCGTAATTTGGGTTTAACTGCCTTTTAACGCGAATGTGGACGCCAAAAAAACTCAACAGGTTACCTTTGCGCACTGTTAAATATTGAATATAAAAACCGGGATTTATTTTACAAAAGAACAATGCCAGATCTCTATTTTCCTGCATTGTTACATAACCGGGAGTTCCCTTTAATTTTTAATTAATAAGCTAAATTATGAACAACATATTAGTAAAAATATTGTGTGGTTTGCTTCTTATAACTACAATAACAAGCGATGGTTTTGCCGGATCACGTGATACTACAGTATTGCTTGCAAATAATAGTACTACAATGCCCTCTGCGGTAACTATTACAAATGTTGCCAATATTGTTTATCCTGAATCTTTTGAAATAGATAAGCTGCAGTATATTGATTACGTTCAAAAGTTCAGTAATAAAAAAAGAGATTACCTGGTAGAGATGTATGATAAAGGACAAAATTATTTTCCAAAGATCACTCCGATATTAAAAAAATATAATCTGCCGGAAGAACTAAAAGTATTGATAGCACTTGAATCCGGATTTAATGCCAATGCAGTTTCCAGGGCGGGTGCGGTTGGTTACTGGCAAATGATGAATGAGTCAGCAAAGGATTATGGATTGCAGATCAGTTCTTCTAAAAAAACGCACAATAAAAATGATGAGAGAAAAAATCTTATTAAATCTACAACAGCGGCTTCCAAATATTTGGTTGCACATGCAAAGATGTTAGGGGATAACCTTCTCTTAATGGTAGCTTCTTATAATTGCGGAATAGGAAAAATAAAACAGGCAATAAAAAGATCAGGCATAACAAATGCGGGCTTTTGGGATATAAAAAAATATCTGCCTAAGGAAACAAGAAATTACGTGATGGATTTTATTGCGCTTAATATAATTTTTGTCAATTATGATAAGTTCAGTAAAAAAAATCTTGTGTTTACTTCAGAAGTAAGAGAAGTTCCTGTGACTGATAATGCAAATAAATTAAATACTCCCATTACCAATTAACGGGGTTTTTCAGGATGGTATTTTCATTTACTGTTTTGCGAGTAACTTTACACAATGCCGCAGGTGAACCTGAACGATAGCTTTAATTTTTTAAGTAAACTAAGTTTGCGCCGCCTTTGGAATGCAACAAAGGTTTACACAAGTTTCCAGGCAAGCCGCATACTTAATAAGCCCATACAATGGGGTTACCCGATCTCAATTTCGTTTGAGCCTACAACATCCTGCAACCTGCGCTGCCCCGAATGTCCGAGCGGATTAAGAGAGTTTACACGGCCAACAGGAATGTTACAAAAAGATTTTTTCCGGCAAACCATAGATGATATTCATAAAGATATTTTGTACCTGATATTTTACTTCCAGGGCGAGCCGTATTTAAACCGGGATTTTTTAGAGATGGTAAAGTATGCTGCTGATAAAAAAATTTATACAGCAACATCTACCAATGCTCATTATCTCACAGATGAAGTTGCAAAAAAAACTGTTGAAAGTGGTTTGGACAGATTGATCATTTCTATTGATGGAACTACACAGGATGTTTACCAGCAATATCGTGTTGGCGGCAATCTTGATAAAGTTATTGAGGGCGCAAAAAATATTGTTAAGTGGAAAAAGGAATTAAAAAGTAAAACACCCTTTGTTTTTTTTCAGTTCCTTGTTGTAAAACCAAATGAGCACCAGATAGAGGATATAAAAAAATTAGCCAAGGAAGTTGGCGTTGATGAAGTAAGATTTAAAACTGCCCAGGTGTATGATTATGAAAATGATCCCAACAATCTTATTCCTGTAAATCAAAAATACAGCCGCTACAAAAAAGATAAAGACGGAAATTATATTGCTAAAAATAAATTAGCCAATCATTGCTGGAAGCTGCAACACGCCAATGTTATAACGTGGGATGGACTTGTTGTTCCGTGTTGTTTTGATAAAGATGCAACACACCAGCTCGGTAATTTAAAAACACAATCATTTAAAGAGATCTGGAACAATGATAATTATAAGCAGTTTAGAAGAGAACTTAAAACCAGCAGAAAAAATATTGATATCTGCGCCAATTGCAGCGAAGGCGTTTCTGTATGGAAGGATTAATTCTCCTAATTTTATTTCCTATGAAAAAAAATTTTCTCTTACTTATAACTTATAACTTATTACTTATAACTCCTCACTTATCCGCACAACCCAAATATGAATTTCGTGGAGTTTGGGTTGCCACGGTTGATAATATTGACTGGCCTTCAGAAAAATATTTAAGCAGCGATAGCCAGAAAATTGAATTCATAAAATTGCTTGATATGCACCAGCGCAATGGCATGAATGCGATCATTGCACAGATTCGTCCGGCAACAGATGCCTTTTATCCTTCGCAATACGAGCCCTGGAGTGAGTGGCTTACAGGCACACAAGGCAAGCCTCCTGTTCCATATTATGATCCGCTGGAATTTTTGATAACTGAAACGCATAAACGTGGAATGGAATTTCATGCATGGATGAATCCTTACCGTGCAGAGTTTAGTATCGGCAAATCTTCTATTTCGCAAACACATATCACAAAGCTGCATCCAGACTGGTTTTTACCTTACGGAACAATAAAATTTTTTGATCCGGGGAATAAAGAAGTACAGCAATTTGTAACGAATGTTGTAAGAGATGTTGTAAAACGTTATGGTGTGGATGCTATTCATTTTGACGATTATTTTTATCCTTATCGCATTGCGGGAAAAGAGTTTCCTGATTCGGTTTCTTTCGCTAAATATGGAAATGGATTGAATAAAGAAGATTGGAGAAGAAGCAATGTTGATTCAATTATTCTTACCCTAAGCAAAGCGATAAAACAGGAAAATAAATATTGCAAGTTTGGTATCAGTCCGTTTGGTGTTTGGCGTAACAGTGATAAAGATCCTGAAGGAAGTAATACCAAAGCAGGGCAAACAAATTATGATGACCTGTATGCAGATATTTTATTGTGGCTAAAAAATAAATGGATCGATTATGCAGCACCGCAGTTGTATTGGGAATTCAGTCAGCCTAAAGTTCCGTTTGCTACATTGATCGATTGGTGGGCAAAACATGGTTATGGAAGACAAGTGTTTATTGGACATGGCGTGTACCGTGCATTTGAATCCAAATCTGTCGCGTGGAAAAATCCAAATGAATTACCTAATCAAATAAAAAAGTTGAGAGAATATCCGCAGGTGCAGGGAAGCATTTATTTCAGCAGTAAAACATTTGAAAAAAATCCAAATGGATGGAATGACAGCCTGCAAAATAATTATTATAAATATCCGGCGCTCGTTCCTCCTATGCCATGGATAGATAATACAAAACCACAAGCACCGGTATTAGATGCAGAAGTAGTTGGTAACCCAACTTCAAAAGATATTTTTTTACATATCTCATCGAAGAAAAATACTGGAAATAAACAATATGTTGTTTATTTATCTCCAGTAAAAAATGGTTTTACAGAAGACAAAGTTTATAAGATTTTGACTGCACAAAAAGATATGCAGTTGAATATTTCCTTTGATGATGTTTCTAAATGGAATAATTTTTACGTTTCGGTAACCGCTGTTAGCAAGACAAATAATGAAAGTGAAAACAGCAAACAATATAATTTGTCATGGTCACAAGATCACTGGACACTTAAATAAATCATTTTACCTTTATACTTTATTTACTTTAATTACACTTTATGCCGGGCTACGAATTTTTTGGAGACGAAGAAAAAAAACAGATCGATGATGTGATGAGTACAGGAATTCTTATGCGTTATGGATTTGATGCGCAACGAAAAGGAAACTGGAAAGCAAAAGAACTGGAACAAAAAATTACAGAAATCTTTGGATGCAAATATGCACAGCTTACCAGCAGCGGTACTTCTGCATTAACTACTGCTATGGCTGCATTGGGTATTGGTTTTGGAGATGAAGTGATAATGCCTGCCTTCACTTTTGTTGCAAGCTTTGAAGCGGTAATTTCTGCCGGCGCAATTCCGGTTTTGGTCGATATTGATGAATCATTAACGCTCGATCCTAACGCAGTGAAAGCTGCTATAACATCAAAAACAAAATGCATTATGCCCGTGCACATGTGCGGAAGTATGGCAGATATTGATGCACTAAAAAATATTTGTAAAGAGCACGACCTTATTTTTTTGGAAGATGCCTGCCAGAGTATTGGCGCAACTTACAAAGGAAAATATGTGGGAACAATCGGAGATGCCGGAACATTTAGTTTTGATTTTGTAAAAACAATTACCTGCGGCGAAGGTGGTGCGGTGTTAACCAATAATGAAGGCGTTTATGTAAAGTGTGACGGATACACTGATCATGGCCACGATCACAAAGGCGCAGACCGTGGTGCAGACCTGCATCCCTTTGTTGGATACAATTATCGCATAAGTGAATTGCATGCTGCTATTGGTGTTGCGCAAATTGGCAAGCTTAATAATTTTTTATCCATACAAAGAAAAAATCATGGATTGCTAAAATCAATTGTAAGCACAATACCTGAAGTGACATTTAGAAAAATTCATGACGAAGATGGTGACAGTTGTACGTTCCTTAGTTGGTTCTTACCTGGTGCAGAAACAACTTCTGCTGTTGTTGCTGAATTAAGATCACAAAATATTTTAGCCGGAAATTTTTATTGGTTCGAAAATAACTGGCATTACATCCGCAAATGGGACCATCTTACAAACAATGGCTTTTTAAATAATCAAAGTGATCAATTACAAAAGCAATTACAAAAATATTCTGCAAACCCATTTGCCGCAAGCGATGCAATCATGAGCCGTTGTATCTCTACTGCAATAAGCCTTACTTGGACGGAAGAGCAGGTAAAAGAAAAGGGAGAAAAAATAGTTGAAGTAATAAAAAAAGTTCTCGCAAAAAAATTAGCTGCTGTTTAATTATTTCTTTCCTTCTAAATAATTGCATTGCTGCAAAGAACCCAGCCTAAAACGAAAAGGAATTTTAGTTGCCTTCTCAAGCGCTAATTCTTTTTTACACATAATACCAAAATGCTGTGTATAATAATCCTGTGGTATAACAGAAAATGTTTGCCCTGCAGAATTATTTTCTTTGGCATTCAAAACTGAAAATGTAAGTGAATTTGCGAACCCGTATTTGTAAGTTTTTGCAACGGGATTAATAACAGCATCCGCCTCTTGTGCCTTGCAGGAAAGGGTAGCAAAAAAAATAATTAAAATATTACAGCAAATTTTATTCCAAAACAACATAGTATTGATTTGTGTATGTAAATTTACGTTTTCTTATAAAGGCTAGATCTAAAAAATAAAATGTCGTTAAGTCAACACTTACAACAAAAATTACTTCAGAAACTTTCTCCTCAGCAAATCCAGCTGATGAAGTTATTGCAGGTGCCAACAGCCCATTTAGAAGAACGCATAAAAGAAGAACTTGAAGAGAATCCTGCACTTGAAACAGGAGAAGACGGACATGAAGATACTTTCGAAGAAACAAAGGAAGAATTTGAAACACCTGAAGATGATTTTGATAAAGACGGAAGCGAAGATGAGTATGGAAATATTGATATCAGCGAATATGTGAACGAAGGGGATGATGACGTTGGTGATTATAAATTGCGCGACGATAATTATCCTGACCAGGAGGAAACAAAAACGATCCCGCATAAAGTTGAAACATCTTTTTATGAAATATTGATTAGCCAGTTAAGCATGCTTGACCTGGATGAGCGGCAACAAAAAATTGCAGAACAAATAGTTGGCAGTATTGATGATGATGGATATTTACGGAGAGAGTTATCCGCCATTGCAGATGATCTTGCCTTCAGGCAAAATATTGATGCTACTGAAAAAGAAATAGAAGAGCTTATACAACGTATTCAACATTTTGATCCACCGGGTGTTGCCGCAAGAGATCTTAGAGAATGCCTCCTGCTTCAGTTGGAAAGAAAATCAGGCGATGGAAAATCTGTTGAAACTGCGATGAAAGTATTGGATAAATACTTTGAAGAATTTACAAAAAAACATTACGAAAAAATTCAGCGTGGTTTAAATTTAACTGATGAGCAAATAAAAGATGTTATTAACCAGATAATAAAACTAAACCCAAAGCCGGGTGGCCTTGTTGGGGATACTAACAGGATGGAGAATTATGTGATACCTGATTTTTTTGTGGTGAATAACATGGGGAAATTAGATCTTTCACTAAATTCAAAAAATGCACCCGACCTGCGCATCAGCGAAGTTTATCGCGATATGATGAAAGATTATGACCGCGGTTCAAAAAAAGATAAACGGCAAAAAGAAGCAGTGCTTTTTATCAAACAAAAAATTGATGCTGCCAAATGGTTCATTGATGCGATAAAACAACGGCAGCACACTTTGATAAGTACCATGCAAACTATTATGGATTATCAGCATGACTTTTTTTTAACGGGCGATGAAACGGAAATGCGCCCCATGATATTAAAAGACATCGCAGAAAGAACCGGCCTTGATATATCAACTGTAAGCAGGGTTGCCAACAGCAAATTTGTACAAACAGAATTCGGCACCTATCGCCTTAAATTTTTCTTTAGTGAAAGCCTTGTAATGGATAGCGGCGAAGAAGTGAGCACAAGAGAGGTTAAAAAAATATTAAGCAATCTTATTGAAGCCGAAAGTAAACAGCATCCTTTAAGTGATGAAAAATTAACTGACCTGCTGCAGGAAAAGGGCTATAATATTGCAAGGCGTACCGTTGCCAAATATCGTGAGCAACTCAATATTCCGGTGGCACGTTTAAGAAAAGAATTATAATAAAATATTTATTTTGAATCACACACAGGCTGAAGAATATAAACCTATCGCAATAAAACATTCACCGGTTGTAAATGTATTTGCAAGAGTATTTTCTTACCTCTTTCATCCTTTATTTATTCCACTGTATGTTGTTTATTATTTAGTTTTTGTGCATGGTAGTTATTTTGCGGGCTTTGGTGATAAAGAAAGATCATGGATCTTGATACGGGTTGCATTGAACATGGTTTTCTTTCCGGCAGTAACTGTTTTGCTTTTAAAAGGGGTTGGCTTTATTGATTCTATCTTTTTAAAAAAACAAAGAGACAGGATAATTCCATACATGGCTGCGGGCATATTTTTTTTCTGGATGTATCTTGTATTCCGCAACCAGAGCGTGATACCACAGATTCTTACTGCTTTTATCTTTGGCGTTTTTCTGGCATCATCAGCCGCATTGATCGCCAATATTTATTTTAAGATCAGCATGCATGCAATTGGCTGCGGAGGAATGTTAGGGTTACTGATCGTTGTTTTAAACACCAATCCCTCTCCGCCATTTACCATGCCTTTGATGATCGCAATTCTCATCACAGGCATTACCTGCACTTCCAGGCTTGTTGTAAGTGATCATACACCAAAAGATATTTACCTGGGATTGATACTGGGATTTCTTTGTCAATTTATCAGCGGAGCTTTTATTTTATAAAAAAAAATACCCCGGGGTTAATCGGGGTTGGTTGTTGGTGTTCTCCTGTTGTGCCTAACAAAAAGTCTTTGGTATCATGTGCCGTTCTGTTGTTATTATCCGTGCAGTATTGGGGAGGTCAACAAGTATTTTTGTGTAGGATGATATAAGAAGAGGCAACTGCCGTTCTTAATAACATCAATAATTTTTTTACTTATTTTTTCGGGGAGGGCAGGGCATCCAAAGCTTCTGCCTAAAAAGCCATTGCTCTTTAAAAATTGATCAGTTACATATTCGCTGCCATGCACAACAATTGCTCTTTCGTAAGCATGGTCATTAAATCCTTTTTCACAACCTTTTAATTTTAATGCGTAGCCACAATCGCCGGTATATGTATTCATTGTTACATAAAAACCAAGGCTGCTTTTGTGTGAATCATTTTCGTTGGAAAAACTGTTTGCATACTCCAGGCCTGAGTTACGGCCGTGGGCAACCAAAGATTGAAACATCAGTTTGTTTCTTTTAAGATCAATAACATATAATCTCTTTTGATCGGAAGCTTTACTGAAGTCGGCAATGGTTATAACATTCCTGTTGCGAACCAATCTTTTTTTAATAAGCTTATTATATCCCTGCATAGCAAGATCAAAAACTTTTTTTGATAAACCTTTCTCTTCAAGATCCATTAAAGAATATGCATCAGGGGCTTTGTCTTTTGCTGTCTCATTAGGAATATAAGTTTTGCCGGAAGACGCAGAATCATTGAAAGCAGTAACGATACTTACTTTATTTGAAACAGTATTTTCTTTATAGGAAAAAGAGAAATTTATAAACGTGGAAAAAGCAAATAGCAATGCTATTGGTAAACGAACAGATCTCAACATTTTTGTGGTTTCAGAGTTAAAAATTCAAAGGATCAATTGGATAATCTATAAGCGTTTTTTTAAAATAATTATTGCCTCAACCGCCTGTAAATTTTAATGTGGCGCTATAATTCAGTACAAGTACACGGTTAGGTTAGTAAGTTTACTAAGAGGCTTTACCATCAATAAAAGCCCGGGATCATTCCAAAAAATTTTCGTAGTATTTTACTTACACATTCATTCCGCTTTCTTCAACCTGTTCATCTAAGTAGAAATTCTAAAAGAAATCTTAAAATATGCTGAACAGGATCAATTTTTTTCTACTGGCATGATTCTGGAATTAAATAGCGTACCCGCTGATAAAATCCTTTTTTAAACCCTCAAAACCAAATTTAAAATGAGCTTCGAAAACTTTCCAACGGCTAATATTCCCGAACAAAAACCACTGCCCCCAAAACGTAATTATAATTTTAATAATTACAAAGGCATATTATTAATTGTATTGATAGTTGCGTTGATAGGCACATGGGCGTATTTGATCTGGGATAAAAGTAATGCTAACAGCCACGAGCAACAGCTTAGCATGCAGCTATCCACCAGCGACTCTTCTAAAAATGATCTGCAACGTGAATTAAATTCTGCTGTGATGAGTCTTGATATGCTTAAAAGCACAAATGCAAGGGCCGACAGTTTATTAAGAACGAAGGATAAAGATATCCAGGATCTGAAAGCAAGAGTGCAGAAAATTATTAATGATAAAAATGCAACCGGTTCGCAGCTGGCCGAAGCCAGGAGATTAATTAAGCAGCTAAAAGGAAATATAGAAACTTACACAGCAGAGATAGAGAAATTAAAAAATGATAACCTGCAGTTAACAGAAGAAAAGAGAGTGGTAACAGTGGAAAGGGATGTAGTAAGAAAGAATTTTGATTCCGCTAAAACTGTGATAAAGGATAAAGAAAATATTATTAACATCGGATCAACCTTGCATGCTTCTAACTTAAATGTTACAGGCGTAAAAGAAAGAGGTAACGGCAAAGAAAAAGAAACCACCACAGCAAAGCGTGTAGATAAATTAAAAATATCATTTGAGCTGGATGAGAACAGGATAACACAAAGTGGAGTAAAAGAAATTTATATAAACCTTATTGCACCGGATGGTTCTGTAATTGTTATACCAGAAGGAGCTGCTAAGTTTACTACAAGAGATGGAGTTGAAAAATCAGCCACCAAAAAAATTGAAGTTGATTACACACAGGGCGAGCGCAAACAGGTGCAGATTGAATTATCAAAAACACAAACCTTTATTCCCGGCAATTATAAAATAGAAATTTATAATAATGGTTTTAAAATTGGAGAAGCAGTTCGCAGCCTTAAAAAAGGTGGCCTGTTCAGTTAAATAAAGTAATAGTTATATTGGAATAAAAAAAGCCCGCCGGATTTTTTTCGATGGGCTTTTTTTTATCTCAAAGTGATGAATTGCCTTTGTTATTTAAATTTTAATGATCATTATTTACAACCCTTTTCAATAAATTCTCAATGGGTTCTCAAAAATGATTTCAAATTAAGTTTATATCAAGCCTTCGGTAATCGGATAATAATGGATCATCCGGCGAAAGTTCGGTGATGAGGTAATGTATCTGATTTATATCGCAAACATTCATTCTTTGAGAAGAATTCAGTTTTTCGGAAATAGTTAATATGCCTATTCTTTTGGCTGCCCTTACCATTGCAGTCTTAACCTGAACTACATCCCAATCTGAATCTGTAAGCCCTTCTGATATGGAAAAAGCATTTGCTCCCATTAAACATAGATCAACGTTAATACGTGCCAATTGATTGATAACACTTGCCCCGGTAACCAAGCTGGCATCTTTATTCAATGTACCCCCAATCGTAATTACAGTTAGGTTTGTATGTTCTGACAGGGCAAGTGCCACCAGAGGGCTAAGCGTAAAGAAAGTAGCATGGAGATTATCCGGTATCTTTTTAGCTACTTCCACCATAGTGGTTCCTCCTTCAGTGAGAATAAGCATATCATTTTTAAACAACTTTATGGTTTTTTCCGCAATCTGTTGTTTTTCCTGCTGGGCATAAACTTCATTATCCATTTGAAAAGGAGCATTAAATGATTTACTAATTGCTCCCCCATGAACTTTTATTATTTTACCGGTTTTGGACAGATTTTTAAGATCCCTCCTGACAGTGTCTTCTGTTACATTCAACAAGGTGCTTAAATCGGAAGACAAGACTTTATTGTGCAGATTTATCTCCCTCATAATATGCTTATAACGTTCTTCCTGTAGCATGCCACTTTACATTTTTAGCAAAGCTAATTAAATAATGAGCTATATATATAATATCTTCTTTTTTCTTTTTTTTGACTGTTTGAAAAACGCTTACATTAGTAATATATGATGGGCATTTCAATATAATTGACAGTGAATTCCCTTGTTTTCTTCGCATTTTAATTTTTCAAAGTCTATAAATACCGTATTTAGCATGCGTAAAACGATAAAAAAGGGTTAATTATTCATGATCCGGCAATTGTGGTATATGTAATATTTAATCTTATATATGTATAATTGATAATCAGTTTTTTAGTTTTTTACTAATTTTTTGAATTCATTTAATTTCAGTTTTTGAATTATTAAAACACTTACATTTGTGAAAAATAAGATAAAGAATAAATAATCATTAAGCTAAAATGGGAGTAGTTTATTCAAAATAACATTACAACAGGATCTTAATTTTAATAATTTAATAAATACAAAATATGATAAGAATAACTGAACAACCCTCAAAATACAGACACTTGGAAAAGGTACCGGTAGAACAAATAACTGCTGATATCAACCATGAAGACCAAACGGTAGCGGTTGTAATTGAAAAAGCTTTGCCCCAGATCAATCAGTTGATCTATGCGATAATATCGAAATTAAAGTCGGGTGGCCGCATGTTTTACCTGGGAACAGGCAGTGGTGGACGCTTATCCGTTTTAGATGTAATCGAGATACCTACAACTTATGGTATTTCAAAAGGTATTGTTAATGTGATCCTCGCAGGAGGGGTTGACAGTCTTGCCAAGGCTTTGGAAGAAAAAGAAGATGATACAGAGGAAGGATGGGCACAACTTGTTGAAAATAATATATCCCCTAAGGACATTGTTATTGGCATTTCGGCCAGTGGAACTACCCCATTTGTTTTAGCAGCTTTAAAAAAATGTAAGGAAAATGCTATTACTACAGGATGTATCGTCAGCAACCCGTCGTCTCCAATTGCAGAACGGGCGGACTACCCCATTGAAGTGATTACAGGAACAGAGTTCATAACCGGCAGTACGCGTATGAAATGTGGAACTGCACAAAAAATGATTTTTGATATGATCAGTACAACAACCATGATCCAATTGGGCAAAGTTGAGGATAATTATATGGTAAATGTAAAATTGATCAATAAGAAAATTACAGATAGAGCGGTAAAAATGCTTATGGACAAATCAGGAATTAAAGATTACGAAGAGGCGGAAAAGATACTTTTAAAATATGGTAGTGTAAAGAAAGCATTAGACGAGCTGAAAGTAAAGCAATTTTGATCAGGGAATTAAAATCAGTCATATAATTAAATATATAATAATGAAGAATGCCTTATTACTCTTTTCTTTCTTTTTCTGCACTTTCTTAAATGTAGGGGCGCAGGCGCCTGATGCCAACTTAGGTATAATTCCGGCACCTGAATCCATTAACGTCAAAACGGGATATTTTTTATTAATTCCGGATGCTGGTATAACAATAGAATATGGGAACTCTTCAGATAGAAAGATTGCTCAAATGTTTCATGATTTCCTTAAGCAGCATTATTCATTAGATCTTCCAGTAACAAACAAAGCCAAAAAGACGGATATGAAGATTATTCGTTTCTCTTCAAATAATTATAACGGAGGCGATAAGGAAAGCTATAAGTTAACTATAACACCTTCAGAAATCAAAGTTTCAGGTAAAGATGCAGGGTTGCTTTATGGCCTACAAACCTTGATGCAACTCTTTTCATTTAAAGAAGGCCCACCTATTTCTATTCCATGTGCCGAAATAATTGATGCACCCCGTTATAAATATCGTGGAATGATGCTGGACGTTTGCCTACACTTTTATCCGGTTTCTTTTATTAAGGAATTGCTTGACCTGATGGCAGAATATAAACTTAATACCTTTCATTGGCATTTAACCGAAGATCAGGGTTGGCGCATTGAAATAAAAAAATATCCATTGCTTACTTCTGTAGGAGGGTTTAGAAATGGAACAATAATTGGCCGCTATCCCGGAACAGGAAATGACAGCCTTCATTATGGAGGATTCTACACACAGCAGCAAGTGAAAGATATTGTGAAATATGCACAGGATAGATATATAACAATTATTCCTGAAATTGAATTGCCCGGTCACTCTTCGGCAGCCATTGCGGCTTACCCGCAATTAAGTTGCTTCCCGGATGAATCAACGAAAATAAAATCAACCACTCCATGGGCCGGAAGCTCCACCGGCAAGCAGGTACAACAAACATGGGGTGTATTTGAAGATGTCTATTGCCCTTCTGATTATACCTTTAAATTTCTTGAAAATGTATTAACAGAAGTGTTAGCATTATTTCCCAGCCACTACATCCATATAGGCGGTGATGAATGCCCAAAAGATAGTTGGAAGAAATCTGCCTTTTGCCAACAATTAATGAAGGAAAAAGGATTGAAAAATGAAGATGAATTACAAAGCTATTTTATTCGAAGGGTTGAGAAGTTTCTAAACTCAAAAGGACGAGAAATAATCGGTTGGGATGAAATTTTGGAAGGTGGGCTGGCTCCCAATGCTGTGGTACAAAGTTGGCGTGGGATAAAAGGAGGGATTGAAACTGCCCGACAGGGCCACGATGTAGTTATGTCTCCAAGGGAGTCTGTTTATTTCGATTATCTGCAAGGTAAAGAAATTCAGGAGCCTTTAGGAATTGGTGGATTTACACCATTAAAAAGTGTATATGATTATAATCCCACCCCCGCTGAACTTACAACCCAGCAACAAAAACATATTATTGGAGTTGAAGCTTGTTTATGGACGGAGTATATGCCCACCAACGCAAAGGTTGAATATATGTTTATGCCCCGAATGTTGGCTTTATCAGAAATAGCCTGGTCTCCATTAAACAGAAAGGATTATGTTAATTTTTTATCTAAGAGAATACCAAAACACTTATCTAAATTGGATACAACTAAAATTATATATCGTGTCCCTGAGGTTATAGGGATTGAAGACACTGTTTTATATGGAGGCAATTTTAGCTTTACGCTAATTCCTTCGGTGAGTGGCGCCAATATTTTTTATACAATTGATGGTTATACGCCTGATGCGACCACTTATTTATATAAACCACCCCTTGTAATCGTTATTCCCAAAGGTGAAAAACGTATTTTACAAACCGTGGTAATTACTCCTTCCGGGAAAAGAAGCAGGGTTACAAGGACCCTGTTGGATAATGCTTCGTCCCCTGGATTGCCGAGATAATGTACTTGGGTTATCATAATAAATTTCTGAAAGATCATGAAAAATAAAATCTTATTACCTCTTGCTATTTTTCTTTTTTCCTTTTCAACTTCAAAAGGCCAGAAAGAGTATATGGTTGGCACTTCCCATATAAGCATTGAGCCGGATAGTGCCCTTTTTTCTGTTGCGTTATCCGGCTATGGATATCCGCCGGAAGGGCGTTTTAGCATAAACTGGGCTTTCAAAGGAAATACACCGGTAAATATCGTTGCAATTACAGGTTTGGATGGGAAATTCTTTGCAGCAGATAGTAATTGGATCCTTTGGTCAGGAACTCCTTCGGGGGAAAATATCTCATGGAAAAAGATAGGAACTGCTGATGGTATAATAGCACTTGCCGGAATGAATGGAAGAATATATGCCGTGAATGATAAAGGAGAACTTTTAATGAGAAAAACCATTCAGCAAAACGTGAGATGGGAAAGAATTGCAAAGGCTATTTATGTTAAAACACTTACCGCTTTAGATGGGAAATTGTATGCAACCAATAATAAGAACGAATTACTGAAAATGAATCCTTTACAGCATGATAAATACTGGATAAATATTGGCCGTGCCAATGATGTACAAAGTATGACAAGCCATGATAAAAGACTCTTCGCCATCAGTGCAGGAGATACTTTATGGCATATCCTGCCTTATAAGGATGGAGTTCCATGGACAGAGATTGGCAGATATAATGGGATTACTTTTGATATTAAAATAAAACAAATTGCAGTATTAAATAACCGACTTTATGCAGTATCTAAGGATAACAAATTATATATTGGCCGCCATAGTACAGACGGCAATCTTTCTGCCACAGCTTTTGCCATAAAACGTAAAAGCAAGACGGTTGTGATGGTTGGAGTTGACCTTACCGGGTTTAATTATTCACTTACAGACGAGGTAAAAGACATCATTTCTAAAAAAAGGAACATCCCGAAATCGGCTATTTTAATCAATGCTTCACATACCCATTTCTCTCCTTCGGCGCAAGCTTACCCAACATGGGGAGATTTTTTAGATCACCCGGATAGCCTATACTTAAATAATATACTCAAAAAGGGGATGGTGAAAGCGATTGAAAATGCTATGGATAATATGTCTCCTGCTGATTTGTATTTTGGAAGAGGAACAACCGATATAGGACGAAACAGGAGAGCTCCGGATCCGGAGTCTCCTCATGATAAAACACTGGATGTGTTGGAAGCCAGGAATAGTGCAGGAAAAGTTGTAGGCGTTATGTTTTTAACAGGCTGCCATGCAGTATTTAATAATTCAGGCAAAGAAAGCTATACGATAAGTGCTAATTTTCCGGGTGTAACCAGGGATATGATTCGGAAAAAAACGGGTGCGAATGCCATTTTTATTCAGGGATGTGCCGGCGATATCGATCCAAGATCTTTATTAGACCATAAAGAAACAGGAATGCAACTGGCAGATGATATAATGAAAGTGATAAATGGAAAAATGACTAAAATCACAGGCAACATTTCTTATTCTTTTGATACCATAAATATACCGGTAAAACCATGGAATATCGATACAATAAAACAATTTAAAATTGATAATGCGCAGAATCCGGGGGACCTATATGCACGAAAAAATGTAAAGTGGGCAGACCTGATGCTCAACATGTATAAAAAAGGAACGGTATCAGATAAGTTACCTGAGTATATTCAGATCATTAGCATTGGGGACTGGAAAATGGTTGGTTTATCGCGGGAAGTCGTAACCGAATATGGGCCTGCTATCAGAAATATATGGCCTGGCAAGATTGTTTCAGTGGCGGCTTATTGTAATGATGTAGCCAGTTATTTACCGAATGAATGGCATGTAGTTAATCGCTTTTATGAAGGGTATGATTCCTTCTTCTGGTATGGACAACCGGGGCTTCCGCCGGTAAATGTTTTTGATATTGTTATTAAGGGAATTAAATTACTTAAACATTAAATTTTTAGAAAATTGAAATATGACAACGCTCGCTAAAGAAATTGATATAGAAACAATTCGTAAAAAAGGGTTGAATCCGCTGATCATCATCGGGTCGCTATTTTTTATATTCGGTTTTGTAACCTGGCTAAGTTCGGTTCTGATCCCTTACTTGCAAATCGCCTGCGAACTGAATAATTTTCAGGCATACTTAGTAGCTTTTGCATTTTACATATCCTATTTTTTTATGGCTATACCTTCTGCAGGACTGTTAAAGATTACCGGATTTAAAAATGGAATGTCGATTGGACTCCTTTTGGTTGCTGCCGGATCCCTTATTTTTATCCCTGCAGCTATTTACCGTACATATAGTATATTTCTGTTTGGGTTGTTTGTACAAGGAGCGGGGCTTGCCGCATTGCAAACTGCTGCTAACCCTTATGTCACGATTCTGGGGCCTGAAGAAAGTGCAGCCAAACGCATGAGTATAATGGGATTTTGTAACGGCATTGCAGGCATAATAGCGCCAGCTATACTTGGAGTTATTATTTTAAATGATGCAGATAATTTAACGGAGCAATTAAAACATATGACCGTGATTGATAAAGAATCGGCATTGAATGCGTTGGCACAAAAAGTTATCTTTCCTTATATTATCATTACTCTCATATTAATTGCTTTGGCATTCTTAATCTATCGCTCTAAACTTCCTGAAATAAATGAAGTTCCCGATGAAGAAGATGCTTCTGGAATGCCAATTCTTTCTTCCAAAACAAGCATTTTTCATTTTCCTCACTTGTTGATCGGCGTATTTACTTTATTTCTGTATGTCGGAGTGGAAGTGATTGCTGGCAATACCATTATTAAGTACGGAACCTACCAGGGCATTCCCCTATCCACTGCAAAATTTTTCACTTCTTTTACGTTGATAGGAATGCTGGTCGGTTATGTGATAGGGATCATTTGCATTCCTAAATATTTCAGTCAAAAAAAGGCGCTGAAATATTCCGCTGCCTTCGGAATTATTTTTGCTTTGCTGGCTCTGTCTACCCACGGGTATATCTCTGTCATGTTTGTTGCTTTGTTGGGCCTGGCCAATTCCCTTATGTATCCTTCAATATGGCCATTAGCCATTGGAGGATTAGGGAAATTTACCAAGATCGGTTCTTCTTTTTTAGTGATGGCAATATCAGGGGGCGCTTTATTGCCGTTATTATATGGCTGGTTAGCCGATTATGCCAATGCACAGCAGGCTTACTGGATGGTTATTCCATGCTACCTGATGATAGGCTATTATGCCATAGAAGGACATAAGATTGGAAGAAATCGGATTAACTAATTCTTAAAATATAGTCATGATATTAATAGCAGACAGTGGATCTACCAAAACAAATTGGTGCCTGATAAAACAAAATGGGGAACAACAGTATTTCAATACAGAAGGCTATAACCCATATTTTGTTGATAGCGCATACATTGTAAACTCAATGACTCAAAATTTTCCTGAGGGTATGTCAAACTCTGAAGTTGGGGAGGTATATTATTATGGAGCAGGATGTTTTCCTGGAAAAGATTACATCTTAACAGACGCAATAAAGGCCGTATTTAATCAGGCAAAAATCTTTATTGAACTGGACTTGCTAGCGGCTGCAAGAGCTTTACTCGGTATAGGTTCTGGGTTTGCCGCTATCCTGGGAACAGGTATGAATACCTGCATTTATGATGGGCAAAAAATAGTACACAATATTGATTCTTTAGGGTATATTCTTGGGGATGAAGGAAGCGGAGCAGCAATAGGTAAAAAATTACTGAGCGATTATATAAGAGAATATATGCCCAAGGAAATAAATGAACTGTTTTATGAAACATTTCATTTAGATAAAGAGGATATTTTTGACCGTTTATATGGGCAGCCTCTTGCCAACTGTTTTTGTGCTGACTTTAGCAAATTTGTATCTGAGCATATCCAGGGTATATATTTTTATGACCTGGTAAAAACTTCATTTCATGAGCTTTTTCAGAATTTGGTGAGCCATTACCCTAATTATAAATCCTATTCATTTAATTGTGTCGGAACAGTTGGATATACTTTTAAAGATATATTATGGGAGGTAACACAGGAGTTTGGTATGCAGCAAGGTAAAATCCTTAAGTCTCCTATTGATGGATTGGTTGAATATCATATGTTACAAGGGTTTAAATAGGACATTTTGATATATTTAATGGAGTCTATAAACCTGAGTTCGGTTTAAGCGGCGATTATTTTTGGCTGATTGAGTTGTTTGATAAGAACAGGATTGGGTTCTTCAATATCTTTTTTGATGGAAGGTTTTTTAGGAAAAAAAGAGTAAGCTGCAATAATACTCATTATGTTTAAGATGAAGCCTGCAATACTTCTGTGTCTGGTATGTTCTGCCAGATTGAAAAACATAAAAAGACGCATGTATTGTGAGGCTGGCTTTGAATAGCTTTGCAGAATGGTAATCATCAATTCAGGCTAATTCTCCAAAAGTGATGAAGAACCAACACGGTCAGGAATTTATAGTTTGGTAATAAATCCTTAGATTAGGGTACTATTAAGCAAATAAATTATTGTATTTTTTTTGATGCTCTTCCGATCCGGGGGTAGTCTGATCCGATTAAATTGAACGATAAATTTGCTACCACATATCAGTTCGAAAAGGTGCCACAGGTAAATCTTCCGTGTTATACAGATTCCCAACCACCCAATCCTTAAATGCATAGCGTACAGCAATAGGATCAGAGATTTTATCACTTTTCACTTGTATGCTATTTTTGTAAATTGTTGCATTGGCAGGATGAAAAATCCGGTCGGCTCCAGCTATCTCAAAACCATTGATTGGCTGATTATGAGAAGTAAAACCATGCGGTGTATTGTTAAATGTAACGGTTATTGTATTGCCCTCTTTTTTCATATCCTTATACAATGGACTTTCATAAGCAATTCCTTTTTTCTGATACGTATCTCCCAAAGCCCAATAAAGTAATCGCTTGCTAATAGTAGTTTTATCAGGAGGGTGAACAGTAAATTCATTTCCCTTATCTATGCTTACGACCATACCTGAATGAGGGATTTCATTTTGTGCTTTTTGTTGCCTTTCCTGAAGTATGGGGACAGAGTCTCTATCTGTTTGGTATTTATATGGGGCAATTTGCACATAATAAAAAGGTAAGGTATCTCTTTGCCATAATACACGCCATTCCTGTACCATGGATTGCATTAACTTATCATAATTAGAGGGATGATTCAGAACATTATTTTCACCCTGATACCAGAGAAATCCTTTAATTCCGAATCCCACAATTGGAGAGATCATACCGTTGAAAATGGATGTAGGCTGACGCCAGGCATCAACTTTCAAGGTATCACTTGGCATCGGTATTTTTTCATTTGGAAAAGATGCCAGGCTGGTCTTATCCATCCAAGACTGGATTTGAGTGCCACCCCAAGTTATTTGAATAATACCGACGGGTACTTTTAAAATCTCTTGAAGCATTTTTGCAAACTGAAAGCCTACGGCGCTAAAGCTACTTGCGCTTTCCGGAGTAGAAGTTTTCCAACTACCTTTGCAATCATCCAGTGGCATATTGGAAACAGCTCTTTCTACAAGAAAAAGGTGAATGTTAGGGTTATCCGCTGTCATCAATATATCATTAGAATTCAAAATAGGCGTATTTTGGGAACCCTTCATGGAAATCGCCATATTGGATTGTCCTGAACATATCCAAACTTCTCCAATCAAAATATTCTTAAGTACTAAAAGTGATCCATCGTCAAAAGCAATTGTATAAGGGCCCCCTGCTGCCGGTGTACTTATCTTTAACTTCCAATGACCTGTAGCATCTGATTGTATCTTATAAGCCTTGTGATTCCAGGAACTTATGATTCTAACTATTGTATTCGCTTTTGCAACTCCCCATAATGGTACATTTGATTGTTGTTGCAACACCATATTATTTCCAATAATCGCTGGCAACTTAATTTTTCCAAAAACATTTAGAGTAATTAATAACTCCAAGATTATCCATAAATATTTAAATTTTTTCATAGAATAATGATTTAAGTAATACCGCGAAATAATATCTTGAGAACTCAAATTAGTATAAGAAACTGATCTTTCAGCCAATGTCCTGCATAAGCTTCAAGTAATCATTATAAATTACTTGATAATACCAATTTCACCTCCCTCAAATCCAGCATAGAGCCTTTTTGAGATTTTGAATTAGATTTGAAGATCATTTTTTGAATTCCGGCTGATAAATAAATGGTTCCTAATTTCTCTGTTCTGTAGGTAAACCACGAACCGGTTTTGCTGACCCTTACTTTTATCTTTTTATTGCCCGCTTCAAATACAACTGATTTCCCTGCTACACTATCGGACACAGCCCATTCAAGGTATACATCATATTTTCCTGTCTTTTCTACTCCCACATTCCATTCTGCCTGGTCTTTAGTGGTAAACCATCCAAATGCTTTCCACTCCGGCATATATTTAATTTTGGGGCCGGTTGCTTGTGCATCTGCTGCAGTTAAATGATAGGTGCCATCATTTCCTTGTTTAATCAGCTCTTGATGGTTAGTTGAATCTCTTTCTAATTTAAATGGCGCTGGTATCAGGTCATGTACAGCATCTACAATGAGGTCTTCCACTTTATCAGAAAAGGGTGAAGGCCTGTTATACCAATACATACTAGTGTCTCCTTCATAGCCGCCTTCCTTTATTACACGGCGGGAAGCAATGTAGCAGGGTACATCGTTGGAATAAGCATTGATCCAAAGATGTTCAGCGCCTAATTCATTTTTAAGCCGTATAGAGTAGTCCACCACTACTTCACCTGCCAGGTTTACCATTGCCAGTTTATTGCCAAAGTTCCAGGTTTGAAGTGGATAATCCAGCTCT
>DATCOF010000329.1:0-4363 GCA_036564845.1 Chitinophagaceae bacterium
GTGTAGATACAGGAGTAGTATCATTAGGATCGGTTTTGTAAAAAGCTGTTGCGTTGTTTATACAGCAACTACAAAATGCAACCAAAATAAATTTATATGAAGTATGAAAAAAGAAATTAAAATTATTCTTCATTTATGAGAATGGATAAGATACGAAGATAACTATGACAGGGAATACTCTTGCTCTTTTTACATTCCATTGATTAATTCATATCAGCGTTATTTTTACAAAAGAAAAAATTAATATAAAATTTTTGATAAAATTCATCCAGCCTTTTGTATCCATTCAACAGTTGTTTTTATTAGCTCTTCTAATTCATTACTACTTGCTTCAAAAGGATGTTTGGTATTGAAAGTATGTGTGGCGTTTGGAATTATTTTTAGCAGCGCATTTTTATTGGAATTTTTTATCCAGGAGAAAAGAGACTCTCCATGTTCAACCGGAACGGCTTCATCATTTGCTCCATGAATTATTAGTATTGGAAGGTTAAGAGATTGTATTGCATCTTTTACATTCCAGTCTTCTTCACAGTTTATTATTTCCTGCAAAAATTCAAAGCCCTGCGGAAGCTCCTGTTTTGTTCTGTTGTTTTTTTTATAATAAACGCCTGTGCTTGCCCATTCAGTAAGCATTTTAGGCGGCCAGAAGTTTAATGTTTTAACCGTGCTTACCAAAATAATTCCATCAATTTTTATTTTTTCTTCAATTGCTTTTTTTGCACCGAAGATTGTGGGAACTCCGCCAAGGCTATGCGTCAACAAAAATATTCTTTCATGATCTTTAAATTCTTTTACATTATTCAGCACACATAAAAGGTCTTCTGTTTCAAACCTCATACAGTTTTGTTCATATTTCTGCAGGTCTTCAAAAAAATCTGCATCACCAATTACGCCACCATGACTAAAATTAAAACTGTAGGAAGAAATTTTATTTTCAAATAATCTTTGTTGTATGTGTGGGAACATTCCATAATTATAAAATCCATTGTGACCGTTTATAATTATTACAAGAGCAGTTCCACTTCCTGCATTAATATAAATTCCTTCTACACTTCCGTTCTTATGATGAAGAGTGATCTTTTCTTTTTTTATCACTTCTTAAGATTTAATAATTACAAAAATTAGTGAACAAAATAATCAATCAGGATGATTGTTACTTAATAAGTTTTTCAAACTTTTTTAATTCATCTGTCTCAGTGGTTGAAAGCATATCATTGTTTTCATATTTTGACCTGAGGAACAAAACTCTTTTATGCTGTGGGTACCTTTCAAGAATTGTTGTAATTATTTTTCCCAAACTTTCATCTTTTTCAAACATGGGTTTATTCTCCGGCAATTCAGATTTACTTCTCGTAGGCATTTTTTTTATGATAGCTTCAAGCGTTGCAAGTTTGCTTGGCGAAATATTTTCAATCTTGGATGCCTTGCTGTGTAAGCCTTCCAATTGTTTTTTACTCAGGCTGCCACGCTGCATATATTGTTTGTAAAGGCTTATGATAAATGATGATACAGGATAAGCAATAATGCATTCTTCTAATACAACATTTACAATGTCTACTTCTTTTTTTCTGTTATTATTATTTGTGAAACTTACCATGGAAAGCAAATTATTGCCAGATTATTTTACATATTTTTTAAAAAATTCAATTGATCTTTTCCAGGCAAGCTTCGCTGCCGCTTCATTATAGCGTGCTGCATTTGTGTCATTATGAAAGGCATGATTAACGCCATCGTACATGTATAATTCGTACGCGATATTATTTTTTTTCAATGCTTCTTCGTACACGGGAATGCCTGCATCTATCCTTTCATCCAAACCTGCATAATGTAATTGCACTGCTGCTTTTATTTTAGAAACATCTTCAGCCTTTGGTTGAGCGCCATAAAATGCAACTGCTGCCTTCAATGTTGGAACATTTACCGCTAACTGGTTACTCATTCCGCCTCCCCAGCAAAAGCCTCCACAGCCTACATTTCCGTCGAAATCTTTTCTTGTGTTCAGGTAATCAAAAACATTCATAAAGTTTTTCAGGTTATCTTCTGCTTTTAGTTCACCGAAAAACTTTCTTGCATCATCTTCATTTGCTGCAGTTTTTCCAAGCACTGATAATGCATTGGGTGCGATTGCCAAATAACCTTTATTAGCTGCACGTCTTGTAACATCCTCAATATGTTCATTCAAACCGCGGTTCTCGTGTATCACAACAATAGCAGGATATTTTTTATCTTTTTTTGGTCGGGCCACATAAGCTTTCATTTCATTAGGCACACCGGGGTAGTTGATGTATTCTGTAAACAAATCATCATCTTTTGTAACAGCCGCATTTGCATAATTATTTTCAAGGATCGGCAGCAGGCTCATTGCTGCAACTGTACTTCCTGCTAACACAGCAAGTCGTTTTAAAAAATCCTGCCGGTTAAGTGGCTTATGTGTGTACTCATCGTAGAGATTAATAATACGCTGATCCATTTTCTTGCTTTGAATAAAGTTAGTAAAGTTCAATCGATGATCGCTTTTACTAATGAATAAAATATTCATTTAACTTTAAAATAAATTTTTTGTTATGAGCGATGATAAACTTGAAATAAAAGCTTCGCTAATGATAAGCAAGCCTGTGCTTGAAGTGTTTGAGGCGATTGTGGATCCTGAGAAAATGAGCAATTATTTTATAAGTAAAAGTTCAGGCAGGATGGAAGAAGGTAAAACACTTGTATGGGAATTTCCTGAGATGGATATGCAGTTTCCTGTTTATATAAAAAAGATAGAACCTGACAATTATATTTCTTTCAACTGGAAAGATTTCAGGGATGGAACTGAAACGCTTGTTGAGTTTACGCTCACACAAAAACCAAACGCAACGTTTGTAACCGTTACAGAAAAAAGCCGCGATAATGATGAAACAGGAATGAAATGGCTGAAGAGCAATATTGAAGGCTGGGCCAATTTTCTTGCCTGCCTTAAAGCTTACATGGAATATGGAATTAATTTGCGCAAAGGCGCATTCGATCCATCACAGATGCCGAAGAAAGAGAACTAATTATTTTGAGCCAAATACCTGCTTCAATAATTCAGTTGTTCTTGCTGCAGGATCTTTGCGGATCTTTTGTTCTTCCAACCCGACCTGATAAAATATTCCGCTCAAAGCTTTATCAGTTACATAAGCGCTTAGGTCAGGATTTATTTTATTAAAGCTTAATTTATTGTAAGTAGTAAAAATAGTATTCCAGTATTTTGTTGCATTTACTTTTTGCAGTGACGCTTCAATTACAGGGCGGAATGCATTGGTAAGCGCTGCAGATGTTTTGCTTTTTAAAAAATCTGTTGCTGCAAAATCGTTTCCTCTTAAAATACCCACAGCATCCTGTATCGTCATTTGTTTTATGGCATTAATAAAAATGGGTGCAGCACTTTTTGCTGCATCTTCTGCAGCACGGTTCATGGAAAGAATTGCATTATCAACCATATTGCCAAAACCAATGGCACGTAATTTCTGTTCAACTTTTTTTGCTTCATCGGGCATGAGAATTTTGATCATAGCATTTGCAAAAAATCCATCAAGAACGGAAAGCTTTTGTACACTGCGTTCCGTGCCTACCTGCAAAGCTTCTTTAAGACCCGCGGCAATATTGCTGCTGTTTGTGTTGCCTTTATTTTTAGTGATCGAATTGAAAATGTCTTTTATGCTTTGTGCATTGGCACTGCCGAAAGAAAATGTAACAAGAAGAAGTAAAGAGAAAAATGTTTTCATGATATAGATTTAGCTTTTTCAAAAGTATTGACTGTTGAAACAACAATAGGTTAAAGAACCCTTAAGTTTTTTAATTGGCAGGAGGCCTTTTCATTGTACCCAATCCTTGTTCCTGATTAACCATGCGATAATTTACGAGCCGGTATTTTGGATCGTGGAGAAGTTTTTGAAATTGCGGAGAGATAAGGGCATTCAACTCTCCATTGCGGTGCTTGCTCATATCCTTCGGCCCCCATGGATTTGCATCTTCCATAGCACTCATTTCAGGCCCATCGATGCCAACATGAATTACAAATAAATTTGTTTTTCCCGCCTGCACTTTTTTCAGATTTAACAACATGCTATCAAGTTTATTTTCAGGAGTGGCGAAGTACCAACCTTCGGCAGGCACTTCATCAAAATACCGGGAGATACCAACTTTATATTCCGCTGCAAGTTTTTCTACAATCGCTCTTGTTTCTGGAGTTTGTACAGCAGCTCCCATGTGATAGTCAAGATAATCGATCTTTAATCCCGCATACAATGCTTTTTCAATTTGTGCACGAAGCTCTGTTTCTATCTCACCAAGTTTTGGATTGTTGCCAAAAAGTGCACTACGTGATGGAAAGAAATTT
>DATCOF010000330.1:0-6142 GCA_036564845.1 Chitinophagaceae bacterium
CAATGCAATCAATATTGCAATAACAGGTTTTGGAATTATTGATGGCAACGGTGATGCATGGAGGATGGTAAAAAAAGATAAGCTCAATGAAACGCAATGGAAAAAACTTCTTGCATCAGGAGGCGTATTGAGTGATGATAAAAAAACATGGTATCCTTCGGAAGGATCTTTGAAAGGTTCTAAACTAAATAATCCCGGTGTTATCTCTCCAGATAAATCGTCAACATTTTATAATGATATAAAAGATTTTCTTCGCCCCAATTTATTAGTCCTCACATCATGCAAAAAAGTTTTGCTTGAGGGTGTAACTTTTCAAAACTCTCCCGCCTGGAATTTACATCCGTTGATGTGTGAAAATGTAACGGTAAGAAATGTGTATGCAAAAAATCCGTGGTATGCGCAAAACGGCGATGGTATTGATGTAGAGAGTTGCAAAAATGTTTTGATAGAGAACAGCACATTTGATGTTGGTGATGATGGCATTT
Source organism: Chitinophagaceae bacterium (assembly GCA_036564845.1). Taxonomy (GTDB): domain Bacteria; phylum Bacteroidota; class Bacteroidia; order Chitinophagales; family Chitinophagaceae; genus Ginsengibacter. Next base: position 486 of record DATCOF010000330.1, read on the forward strand.
GTGTCAAGAGCGGCCGTGACGAAGCAGGAAGAAAAAGAGGAATGCCAACAGAAAATCTTTTGGTGAGAAACTGCACAGTGTATCATGCTCATGGTGGTTTTGTGATTGGCAGTGAGATGAGTGGTGGTGCAAAAAATTTGTATGTACAGAATTGCACTTTTATCGGAACTGACATCGGCCTGCGTTTTAAAACAACACGTGGACGTGGCGGTATTGTTGAAAATATTTTCATCAATAATATTACCATGAAAGATGTAGTTGCAGAAGCGATCTTATTTGATATGTATTATGAAGCAAAAGATCCTGTAGTTCTTGTTGGTGAAAAAAGAGAAGCGCCAAAAGTTGTTACGCTTCCTGTTACTGATGCAACACCACAGTTCAGAAATTTTTATGTAAGCAATATTATTTGTAATGGTGCTGAAAAGGCAGTGTTCATCCGTGGTTTACCGGAAATGCATATCCAAAATATTGAATTAAAAAATATGGTGATACAGGCCAGGCATGGTATTGAGATGAGCGAGGCAACAGGCATCACATTTAAAAATGTAGAAGTAATAACACCTGATACCAATCCGGTTGTTGATGTTTTAAATAGCAGCAATATAACTTTTGACAAATTAAAATATCCAATGTCTGCTGAATTGCTTTTTAGGATTGGAGGTGACAGAACAAATACTATTTCTGTTAGCAATACAAATGTTGCTGATGCAAAACAAAAATCACAATTTGAATTTGGAGCAAAGGATGATGTTTTAAAAATAAAATAACACTAATGAAAAAAACAGTATTAATATTTTTCCTGATCGTTGCATCAACAATTTTTGCTTCTGCTCAAACAAGATCGTTCGCAGCAGACATGGCAAAAACGGTCATGACGATTTGGAAAGATTCGCTTTCATCTGGTGGAAAACCTGCAAAGTGGACCTACGATCAGGGCGTATTTCTTAAAGGCATTGAAGGTTTGTGGTATGCAACCGGAGATGGAAAATATTTTGATTACATACAAAAGAGCATGGATCTTTTTGTTGATGATAAAGGAAACATCCGCACTTATAAATCTGAAGATTTTACGTTGGATAATATCACTCCCGGCAGACAATTGTTATTGCTGTACAATGTTACAGGCAAAGAAAAATATCTTAAGGCTGTTCAAACGTTGCGTAAACAATTACTGGAGCAACCACGAACAAGCGAAGGAGGATTTTGGCATAAGAAAATTTATCCTTCGCAAATGTGGCTTGATGGTTTATACATGGCCGGGCCTTTTTATAGTGAGTATGAAACTACATTTCATGAGGATACCATCTTTAATGATATTGCCCGGCAATTTATTTTGATGGAGAAAAATAGCCGTGATGCAAAAACAGGTTTGTTGTATCATGGTTATGATGAAAGCCGCCAGCAAAAATGGGCTGATAAAACAACAGGGCGTTCACCAAACTTTTGGGGACGTGCAATGGGCTGGTATGGAATGGGGCTTGTGGATGTATTAGAAAACTTTCCTAATGATCATCCAAAGAAAAAAGAATTGATTCAAATTTTAAATCGCTTCGCTACTGCTGTTGCAAAAGTTCAGGATAAAAGTTCAGGATTGTGGTGGGACATTTTAAATATGCCTGGCAAAGAAAAAAATTATACCGAAGCATCTGCATCTTCAATGTTTGTGTATACATTGGCAAAAGGTGTTCGTCTTGGATATCTTCCTTCTTCTTTTTTAACTGTTGCAAAAAAAGGATATGATGGCATCACTAAAAATTTTATTAAAGATGAGAATGGTCAAACCAATTTACATGGAACAGTAAGCGTTTCCGGGCTTGGTGGCAATCCTTACCGTGACGGCAGTTATGATTATTATGTAGGAGAAAAAGTTATTGTTAACGATCCAAAAGGCGTGGGCGCATTTTTACAGGCTGCCAACGAAATAGAAATGTTATCAACGCTTTCTTTTGGCAAGGGCAAAACAGTTTTACTGGATTATTATTTTAATCACGAAACAAGAATGGATGCCGGTAAACCCATGCGTTTTCATTACATCTGGGAAGAGCAGGATAACAACGGTTATTCAATCTTTGGAAAAGTATTTCACAAATATGGTGTTGAAACAAAATCGTTGGAGACGGCTTCCACAGCGCAAAATTTGAAAGGCGCTGATATGTACATTATTGTTGATCCTGATACAACCAGTGAAAATAAAACGCCGAATTATATTCAGCCAAAAGATATTGATGCAATTTATAATTGGGTAAAAGATGGTGGCGTTTTATTGTTGTTAGGCAATGATTCTCCTAACGTAGAGTTTACACATTTCAATCAATTGGCTGCAAAATTTGGTTTTCAATTTAATTATGATAGTAAGAACAGGGTTATAGGAAACCAGTTTGAAATGGGCGCTATTAAAATTAATTCCGACAACTCTGTTTTTAAAACTGCCAATAAGATTTATATAAAAGAGTATGCTTCGCAAAAACTTGCATCTCCTTCCAATGCTGTGTTGATGCAGGGAAATAATGTTGTGGTGTCAGTAATTAAAGTGGGAAAGGGAACTGTGTTTGCTGTTGGTGATCCCTGGTTTTATAATGAGTACACGGATGGAAGAAAAATACCAAAGGAATTTGAAAATTATAAAGCCGCAGAAGATGTTGTAAAGTGGGCAATAGATCAATCAAAGAAAAAATAGATGAGAAAAAAAATATTATTTGGAGTAATAAATATTCTTTTTACAGGCTCTGTTCTTGCACAGGATTATGTTGCAGATAATATGCTCGCTTACCAGCGAAGTGTTGGTGGATGGCCAAAGCACATTGGCGAAGAAAAAATTGATTATACAAAGAAATTATCCGTGGCAGAAATTGCAGGTATAACAGATGATCGCGGAAGAAACGATGCAACGATAGATAATAACGCAACATCAAAAGAGATCCGTTACCTGGTTACAGCATATAAAAAAACGAATAACAAAAATTATATAGCGGCTGCTGAAAATGGCATCCGTTATTTATTAAAGATGCAACATAGCAATGGAGGCTTTCCGCAGTTCTATCCTGACTCAAGCATTTATAGAAGCCAGGTTACTTATAATGATAATGCGATGATAAATGCGCTGAATATTTTGTGGGATGTTGTACATCGTAAAAATGATCTTGATGTTGTTGATGCTTCTTTGGTCGCACCATCACAAACTGCAATTGATAAAGCTGTTGATTGCATTTTAAAAACACAGGTAAAAGTAAATGGAAAACTTACTGTATGGTGTGCTCAATATGATAAGAATACTTTGCAGCCTGCAAAAGCAAGGGCGTTTGAATTGGTCTCTCTTAGCGGTTCAGAGAGTGTTGGTATTGTTGAATTTTTAATGAGAATTCCACATCCATCAAAACAAATAAAGGATGCTGTAAACAGTGCTGTACAATGGTTTCAGCGATCAAAGATAGAAGGATGTAATTTTGTTGATAAGATAGATCCATCACTTCCCAAAGGCAAAGACAGAGTTCTTGTAGCTGAACCGGGCTCTGTTATTTGGGCAAGATTTTATGATATAGAAACAAACAAACCATTTTTTTCAGGAAGAGATAGTAATAAAAAATGGGCAGTTGCAGATATCGAATATGAAAGGCGCAACGGCTATGCATGGTATGGAACCTGGCCACAAAAATTGTTGGAAAAATATACTGAATGGCAAAAGAAAAATGCCGGATGAAAAAACTGCTGAGCCATATTATAATGCTGTTGCTTATTATAGTAAGTGCAAATCTTTATGCCCAAACTTCAAAGAAAATTATTGTTGATATAAATGGCAAAGGAAATTTTAAAACTATACAGGAAGCAATAAATAGTTTACCGGATTCTTCCGCAACGCCACGTGTAATTCATATTCTTCCGGGCACATATCATGAAAAAATATTTATTACAAAACATAATATTATCCTGCAGGGTGATGATCGTGATAAAACAATTATCACTTATGATATTGCCCGTGATGAATGGCGATGCGATCATAAAGATGATTGGGGTGTTGCAACAATGAACCTTAATGGCAACGACATTACCTTCATCAATCTCACTATTGCAAATGATTATGGATTCAATCAAAAAGAATCACGCACAGTAATTTGCGTCTCAGATTCTACGCATCAAAAAGTTATAACAAACACCGGTCATCAAATGGCGTTGCGTTCTATGAGGTCAACAAGACTTAAAGCAATCAATTGTCATTTTCGTGCATTTGCCGGGGATACAGTTAGTCCGTGGAATTTAATTGATGGCATGTTTTATTTTAAAGATTGTGTAATGGAAGGCGGTGTGGATTTTTATTGTCCGCGGGGATGGGCTTATGCCGAGAATTGTAAGTTCTATGCAAACGCAGGCCCGGCAAGCATTTGGCACGATGGCTTTGGTAAGGCTGATTTTAAAACTGTTTTAGTGAATTGCTCTTTTGATGGTTTTGAAGGATTTAATTTAGGACGTTATCACAAGGATGCCCAGTTCTATTTGATCAATTGTCAATTCTCAAAAAACATGGCTGATAGAGATATTTATTTTGTTCCATCAACAAATGTTTTACAATTTGGAAGAAGGGTTTATTATTTTAATTGTCACAGAACCGGTGGTGATTTTCCATGGTTCAGGGATAATTTAAATGCTGCAGAAGGTTCACCTTCTGCAAATAAAATAAATGCAGAATGGGTTTTTAAAAACAAATGGAATCCTGAAAACACTAACACACTTAATTGAACTAAAAAATAGTTTATGATATTATCACATTATTCACTTAAAAATATTTCTGCAACGATTGCAGAGATACCAACTGAAGAAATGTTTGATCTTCCTGAAAAAGTTTTACAATTCGGAACGGGTGTTTTGTTACGCGGCCTGCCGGATTATTTTATTGATAAAGCAAACAGCCAAGGAATTTTTAACGGACGTATTGTAGTTGTAAAATCAACTGACAGGGGCGATACATCAGCATTTGAGAAGCAGGATGGATTATATACTATTTGTGTAAGAGGCTTGCGTAATGGTAAAAAAGTTCAAGAAAATATTATCAACTCTTCTATCAGCCGTGTGTTAAGTGCGCAACAGGATTGGAAAGAAATACTTAATTGCGCTCATAATCCTGAAATGAAAATAATTATTTCAAACACAACAGAAGTAGGAATACAATTAGTGCACGAAGACATTCACCGTCATCCTCCTGTTTCTTTTCCGGGAAAATTATTGGCATTCTTATATGAACGATACAAAGCATTCGGTGGAAGTAAAAATTCAGGGATGGTTATTGTTCCTACAGAATTAATTGTTGATAATGGAAAAAAATTAGAGAGCATTGTTCTGGAATTAGCTCACCTGAATGGTTTGGAAGATCCATTTATTGAGTGGCTTGAAAGTGCTAATCATTTTTGCAGTTCGTTGGTTGATCGTATTGTGCCCGGTAAACCTGATGCGGAAACACTCACAAAATTGGAAAGTGAATTGGGATACAAAGATCAATTGCTAACAATGAGTGAAGTGTATAGTTTATGGGCGATAGAAGGGGATGATGAAATTAAAAACGTTTTATCTTTTTGCCAAGCTGATGAAGGTGTTGTAATTGCAAAAGATATTGATCTGCATCGCGAACTTAAATTAAGAATGCTTAACGGAACGCATACACTTAGCTG
>DATCOF010000331.1:0-65388 GCA_036564845.1 Chitinophagaceae bacterium
AAAACAATATTGTTGGGATGCACAATGATACCGTAGGCATGTGCCAAAATAATACTCCATTTATTTACGGCATCATATCCTTCTACATCAAGTGCAGGGTTGCTTTCCGCAAAGCCAAGCTGCTGTGCCTGTATCAATGCATTTTTAAAAGTAAGATAGTCGTCAAATATTTTTGTAAGGATAAAATTGGTAGATCCATTTACGATTGCTTTCATGGAATGCAGCAAATCATTATCATAATACTCTTCAAGATTTCTTATTACCGGGATAGATGCACACGCCGCGGCTTCGTATAAGAACGGCACATTAAATTGTTGCTGTAAAGAAAGTAATTCGGGCAAATGCTCCGCTATCATTTTTTTGCTGGAGCTTACTACAGCCTTACCATTTTTTATTGCGGTAGTAACAATATCAAATGCTGCATTGGAGTCATCAATTACTTCTACAATTACATTTATCTCTGTATCATTTAGCAACTCATCTTTTTCTGTTGTAAATAATTCGGCGGGTGCATTTCTTTTTTTACCTGGATTTTTGATACACACTTTTTTAATGGTAGCATTCAACGATTCTGTTTGCTGTAATATTCTGTAGAGGCCTTCGCCAACTACGCCAAATCCAAAAACGCCGATAACTAATTTTTTATGCTCTGTCATTACTTTGAAATTTATAGGTCAGTACTTTTTTTTTAGTAAGAAAATCATTGATGATATTTTCGATCTGTTCAAACTCTAATAAGAAACCATCATGCCCATAATTGGAGTGAATGATCTTGTATTCTGCGCCGGGAATATTTTCAGCGATAAAAATTTGTTCAGAAGGAGGAAACAAAATATCTGTTGTTATCCCAACAACTAATGTTTTTGCTTTTATTTGTTGCAGTGCAATTTCAGCGCTATCCCGGTGCCGGCCTACGTTGTGTGAGTCCATCCCTTTGCTAAGTAAATAATAACTAAAAGCATTAAAGCGTTTGGCTAATTTTTCTCCCTGGTAACGCTGATATGATGAAGTTTTAAAATTTTCTAATTTGTCATTCACTTCTTCACTCTGGCTTGCATTGTAAGTAATATAATTGCGGTAAGAGATCAGCGCAATACTTCTTGCCACTTTCATTCCTCCTATCCCTGCATTTTCATTTTTTTCTTTCCATGTTGCATCACATTCAATGCTTAATCTTTGCGATTCATTAAATGCAATGCCCCATGCTGAATGAACTGCATTAGTTGCAAGCGGAAAAATAAATTCAAATAATTCAGGTTCTTCAATTGCCCACTCCAATAATTGTTGTCCGCCCATTGAGCCGCCAATGCCAACATGAATTTTTCTAATTCCTAAAAATTCTTTTAGCGGCTGATACGCTTTTATCATATCCCTTACTGTGAAGAAAGGAAAATCATGATAGTATGGAGAATTTGTTTCAGGATCAATATCGAGCGGGCCGATGCTTCCGTAACAACTGCCGGGCATGTTCACACCAATTATAAAATAATTTGAGGGATCAAATAATTTTCCTTCACCAACTAAACCATGCCACCATTCTGCTGCATCACTATTTGCTGTAAGCGCATGAAACACCCATACAACATTATCTTTTGTTTCATTTAATTCTCCATGTGTGGTATACGCAAGATGTATGTCGGGTAGTACTCTTCCTGACTCCAGCGTAAATGGTTTGCCTGTTGAAAATGTGTTGTAAGCCAAATTTGATTCGTTCAATATTTTAGAAATAAAAATCTATCGATATGTTTAAAAAAATTACGCAAAGCCGCAAAGAAAAAATAAGGAGCAAATTGTTTATAATCTTTTGCGTCTTTGCTTCTTTATTTCTTTGCGTGAAATTTTTTACACCAAATCTTTTGCAAAAACTTTTTCAAAAGCCTGTTCAATATCTGCCTTAATATCTTCAATATGTTCAATGCCGGCACTTATACGCACCTGGTTAGGCAATACTCCCGCAGCAACCTGTTCTTCTGCACTTAACTGCTCGTGTGTTGTAGAAGCAGGATGAATTGCCAATGTTTTTGCATCACCAACATTTGCCAAATGGCTGATCAACTTTAATGAATCAATGAACTTGCTTGCATTTTTCTTGCCGCCTTTTACGCCAAAATTTAATATACCACCAAAGCCATTTTTTAAATATTCTTTTGCCAGTTTATGATATGGACTGCTTTTTAATCCAGGATATTCAACAAACTCTACCAGGTCATGTTTCTCTAACCATTCAGCAAGCTCCTGTGCATTCTCAACAGTGCGTTGTACACGCAATGATAAAGTTTCTAAACCCTGTAATAATAAGAATGAATTAAATGGACTTTGTGATGAACCAAAATCTCTTAACCCCTCAACTCTTGCACGAATAATAAATGCAATGTTTGGCATACCAAGAGGATTGCCTTCTCCAAAAACATCCCAAAATTTTAATCCATGATAACCTTCGGATGGCTCAGTAAATTGAGGAAATTTTCCATTGCCCCAATTATAATTTCCGCCATCAACAATAACACCACCAATGGTTGTGCCATGTCCGCCGATCCACTTGGTGGCTGATTCTACAACAATGTTAGCACCATGCTCCAACGGGCGGAAGAGATAGCCTGCTGTACCAAATGTATTGTCAACAATTAAAGGAAGATCATATTTTTTAGCAATGTCAGCGAACTTTTTAAAGTCAGGAATATTTAATCGTGGATTGCCAATCGTTTCTAAATAGATTGCCTTTGTATTTTTATCAATGTGCTTTACAAAACTTTCCGCATCATCTCCATCAGCAAATCTTACTTCAACTCCCAGTCTTTTAAATGCAACTTTAAATTGATTGTAAGTGCCGCCGTAAAGGAATGTTGTAGAAACAAAATTATCACCAGCCTGCAAAATATTATTCAATGCTAAAAATTGCGCTGCTTGTCCGCTGCCGGTTGCAAGTGCGGCCACACCGCCTTCCAGCGCTGCCATGCGTTGCTCAAACACATCAGTGGTTGGGTTCATTATGCGTGTATAAATGTTGCCAAATACTTTTAATCCGAAAAGATTGGCAGCATGTTCTGAATTATCAAAACCATAAGAAGTGGTTTGATAAACAGGAACTGCCCTTGATTTTGTTGTTGGATCAATTTGTTGCCCTGCATGTAATTGCAATGTTTCAAAACGAAGATTGTTGCTCATAAGTAGTATTTTTTAAATGATGAGAATTTTTAAGAAAATATAGTAAAGTAATATGTAGATGCGGAAAGCCGTAAGGGCTATAGAATATATGCCTTACGGCATAATACAACAACAGATCATGTTGCAGCAAAAGAAAATATGTGTTGATGTTGTTTTCATTCCTGTACAAAATTATTACTTTTTTGATAAAATGGCTAAAATATTTATGTCCATGACAATCAGCTGTAATTTTTTTTTGTTTGAATGGCTATTCATCCTTTACTTTGCATAAACAATGAAACTATTTATACATATCCATCATCATTCTCTGCCCCTCGGGTAGGCTATGTTGATATATGTGTTAAACATATTCTCAAAAGGGCTTACAAAACGTAAGTCCTTTTTTATTTTTATGAACTTTTGAAATAATTAGTATGCTAAAAATTGCTATTCAAAAATCGGGAAGGTTGTATGAGGATTCAATAAAACTTTTAAAAGAATGTGGCATTGAATTTAATAATGGTAACAAACAATTAAAAGCTGTGGCTTATAATTTTCCTGTAGAAGTTTATTTTTTCAGGGACGATGACATTCCGCAATATGTATATGACGGAGTTGCCGATATAGGTTTTGTTGGTGAAAATGTTTTGCTTGAAAAAGAAAAGGATGTTGACCTTGTTTATCGTCTCGGATTTGGAAGATGCAGACTGAGTATTGCTGTTCCAAAAAGTATGGCATATAATTCGATCAATGATCTTGATGGATTAAAAATTGCAACTTCCTATTCCTCGATTTTACAAAAATTTCTCTCAGGGAAAAAAGTGAATGCCGAAATTCATGAGATAAGTGGTTCTGTTGAAATAGCGCCTGGCATTGGGTTAGCAGATGCTATCTGTGATTTGGTTAGCAGTGGCAGCACACTTTTTACGAATGGATTAAAAGAAGTTGAAGTTATTTTGCGGTCTGAAGCAGTGTTGTGTGCCAATAAAAATTTATCGGAAGAGAATAAGAATATTTTGGAAAAATTATTGCTTAGAATTAATGCAGTTAAAGCAGCAAAGAATAACAAATACATATTATTGAATGCCCCCAATCATCAACTGAAAAATATTGCTGCAGTGCTGCCCGGCATGAAAAGCCCTACTGTAGTGCCTTTGGCGGAAGAAGGTTGGAGTAGTGTGCAGAGTGTAATAAATGAAAATGTATTTTGGGAGGTAATCGAAAAATTAAAAGCATTGGGGGCAGAAGGGATTTTAGTTGTACCCATTGAAAAGATGATAATGTAAACCCCTCTAAATCTCCCCTAAAGGGGAGACTTTAAAGATTGAAATACTATGCAAATATTTATAAATCCTTCAAGAGAAAAATGGGCTGAGATAATTGAGCGTCCAAAGATCAATGATGCCGAACTGAAATTTATTGTCGCTGATATTTTAAAGGATATAAAAGAAAATGGTGATGAGGCAATAAAAAAATACTGCCTGCAGTTTGGCAAAGTTTTGTTGCACGATCTAAAAGTAAGTGATGCTGAAATTGATGAGGCTGTTAAACTGGTAGATGAAGACCTGAAAGCTGCAATTCAATTAGCGAAAAAAAATATTGAAAAATTTCATGCAGCGCAAAAACAGGAAGAGAAAAAAATTGAAACTGCAAAAGGAGTCTTGTGTTGGCGTAAATCTGTAGCCATAGAAAAAGTTGGCTTATATATTCCCGGTGGGACTGCGCCTCTTTTTTCAACCTTACTAATGCTTGGGATACCCGCTGTGATGGCTGGCTGCAAAGAAATTGTTATTTGTACACCATCGGATACTAATGGGAATATCAATCCTGTTATTTTATACACTGCGCAATTATTAGGATTAAAAAATATTTATAAAGTTGGAGGCGTTCAGGCAATTGCAGCAATGGCTTATGGAAGTGAAAGCATTGAAAAAGTGTATAAAATTTTTGGTCCGGGAAATCAATTTGTTACCTGTGCAAAACAAATGATAAACATGGATGGGGTGGCCATTGATATGCCTGCAGGCCCAAGTGAAGTAGCCGTGTATGCTGATGAAAGTTGTGAGCCGGCTTTTGTTGCTTCAGATCTTTTAAGCCAGGCAGAACATGGCGTTGACAGCAATGTGTTATTAGTTGCTTCATCAGAAAGTATAGTTGAAAAAGTGAAGGAAGAGATCAATGTTCAAATAAAAGATCTGCCAAGAAAAAATGTAGCTGAAGCAGCCCTCTCAAAAAGTAATTTAGTTGTGATGCAAGATGTTGATGAAGCATTTTGTTTATTGAATGAATATGCAGCAGAACATTTGATACTGGCATCTGATAATGCTTCGCAGCTTTCAGAAAAAGTGGTAAATGCAGGCAGTGTTTTTCTCGGAAATTATTCTCCTGAAAGTGTTGGTGATTATGCATCAGGAACCAATCATACTTTGCCTACCAATGGTTATGCAAAAGCTTATTCAGGCGTTTCGCTGGATAGTTTTGTAAAGAAAATTACTTTTCAAAAATTAAGTAAAGAAGGACTAAAAAATATTGGTAACGCTGTAGAGCTGATGGCCGCTGCTGAAGGGCTTGATGCACATAAGAATGCAGTATCAATTCGTTTGAAAAATTTATGAGTGTTATGAAATTTGAGTTGCAAAAATTGATAAGAGATAATATAAGGAAGCTTACACCTTATTCATCCGCACGCCATGAATTTAAAGGCGAAGCATCAGTATTTTTAGATGCTAATGAAAATAGTTTTGGCTCGCCGCTGCCTGAAAGTTTTAATCGCTACCCTGATCCTTTGCAATGGCAATTAAAATTTGAGTTGGCAAAAATTAAAGGAGTTCCTGCAGAATATATTTTTATTGGCAACGGAAGTGATGAAGTTATCGATCTTGCTTATAGGATTTTTTGCAATCCTAAAAAGGATAATGTGATCCTCTGCCCACCCACTTATGGTATGTATGAAGTGAGTGCGAACATCAATGATGTTGAAATAAGAAAAGTAAATCTTACAGAAAATTTTCAATTGGATGTCGATGGGATATTAGCCGCTACTGATCAAAACACAAAACTTCTTTTTATTTGTTCTCCCAACAATCCTACGGGCAATAACATGAAAAGGGCAGATGTTGAATTGCTGCTGAATAATTTCCCTGGGATCGTAATTATTGATGAAGCGTATATAAATTTTTCAAGACAAAAAACTTTTATACAGGAACTTACTGAATATGAAAATCTCATTGTTATGCAAACGCTTTCAAAAGCATGGGGGCTTGCTTCATTGCGCCTTGGGCTTGCGTTTGCTTCATTGCCAATAATCGAGATCTTTAATAAGGTAAAACCACCTTACAACATAAATAAAGCATCGCAGGCGTTGGCGATTGAGGCTTTACAAAATACGCAACAGGTTAATGACTGGATAAAACAAACAGTTGAGCAAAGAGAATTTCTTATAAAAAAATTATCCGGTTTTTCTTTTGTTAAAAAAATATTTGAGAGTGATGCCAATTTTTTATTGGTAAGAGTTGGGGATGCACGTGCGTTGTATAATTATCTCTCGCAAAATAAAATTATTGTAAGAAACAGGAGCAAGGAAATAATGTGTGATAATTGTTTGCGGATAACGATAGGTACTCCTGCAGAAAATCTTGACCTGATAAAAGCATTAAAAAATTATGAGTAAAAAAATATTATTTATCGACAGGGACGGAACATTAATTAAAGAGGCACCGCCAACTTATCAGCTGGATTCATTTCCTAAACTGGAGTTTTATCCGCACATGTTTGAATACATGACGAAGATCGCCAAGGAACTGGATTATGAATTGCTGATGGTTACAAACCAGGATGGGCTTGGCACTGAGGTGTTTCCTGAAAATACCTTTTGGCCTGTTCATGATTTTATTATGAAGAGCTTGGAGAATGAAGATATTTTTTTTGATAAAGTATTTATCGACCGAACATTTCCTGCAGACAATGCCCCAACAAGAAAACCGGGGACAGCAATGTTGACTGAATATCTCAACAATGAAAATTATGATATCGCAAATTCTTTTGTAATTGGTGATCGCATTACAGATGTTTTGTTGGCAAAAAATATCGGATGTAAAGCATTGTGGTTAAATAATCATGATGATCTCGGTGCTACTGAAGTCAAAGCATCAAGCGACGAATTAAAGAATACAATTGCTCTTGAAACAATCAGATGGAAGGATATTTATGAATTTCTAAAACTTCCATCCCGTAAAGTTTTTCATGAGCGAAATACGAATGAAACAAAAATTGCAATAGAATTAAATTTAGATGGAACGGGAAAGGCTGATATAAAAACAGGCCTTGCTTTTTTTGATCACATGCTGGAGCAAATTGCAAAGCATGGCAATATTGATCTTGCAATTAAGTGTAATGGTGATCTTCATATTGATGAACATCATTCTATTGAAGATGTTGGTATCGCACTTGGAGAAGCCATGGCAAAGGTTTTGGGAAACAAAAGAGGAATTGAACGTTACGGATTTTTATTGCCAATGGATGATTGCCTTGCACAGGTCGCTCTTGATTTTGGAGGAAGAAGTTGGCTGGTTTGGGATGCTGAATTTAAAAGAGAAAAGATTGGAGAGATGCCGACAGAAATGTTCTATCATTTTTTTAAGTCATTTAGCGATGCTTCAAAATCTAATCTCAATATTAAAGCAGAAGGGCAAAATGAGCATCATAAAATTGAATCTATTTTTAAAGCGTTTGCCAAAGCAATAAAAATGGCAGCGAAAAGAGATATAAATAATAATTCACTTCCATCAACAAAGGGAATTTTATAAATGAATATTACGATCATAAAATATAATGCAGGCAACGTGCAAAGTGTTCAATATGCTTTGGAGAGGTTAGGCTATAATGCAATTGTAACTGATGATCATGCTGCGATACAAAATGCAGACAAAGTAATTTTTCCGGGAGTGGGGAATGCTTATTCTGCGATGGAAAGTCTTAAAGAAAAAAATCTTGACGAAGTTATTAAAAGCCTTACGCAACCTGTGTTAGGAATATGTGTTGGTATGCAATTAATGTGCAATCATTCTGAAGAAAATGATACAACCGGATTAGGTATTATAGATCTGAATGTAAAAAAATTTATTGCAGAAGATAAAAAATATAAGATACCTCAAATGGGATGGAATAATATTTATAATTTATCATCCCCCTTGTTTGAAGGTGTAAAAGAAAATTCATTTGTTTATTATGTACACAGCTTTTATGCTGAGTATGGAAAAGAAACGATCGCGACTTCCGATTATATTTTCCCTTATAGTGCAGTAGTTCAAAAGAATAATTTTTATGGCGTTCAGTTTCATACTGAGAAGTCCGCAGAAGTTGGCGACAAAATTTTATTGAATTTTTTAAATTTAAAATAGTGCAAATAATTCCTGCGATAGATATCATTAATGGTAAGTGTGTAAGACTCACCAAAGGTGATTACGACAAGAAAATAATTTATCATGATGATCCGCTTGATGCTGCCAGATCGTTTGAAGACGCTGGTTTGCAGCGTTTGCATATTGTAGATCTTGATGGAGCAAAAGCAGGAAGTATACAAAATTTGAAAGTGCTTGAATCAATTGCAACTAATACAAAACTGGTAATTGATTTTGGAGGCGGCATAAAAAATATCAACGATGTAAGTAGTGTTTTTAATGCCGGTGCTTCTATGATTACGTTGGGTAGTATTGCAGTTAAACATCCGGAAGTTGTTGAGGAATGGCTGATGGAATTTGGCGCTGATAAAATTTTAATTGGCGCAGATGTTTTGGATGAAAAAATAAAGATCAGTGGATGGATAGAGGATGCAGGGATTTCTGTTTTTGATTTTATTGCGAAGATGCTTGCGTTAGGAGCATTGCATATATTTTGTACTGACATTGCAAAAGATGGAGTGATGACCGGGCCTTCTGTTGAATTGTATAAAAATATTATGGAAAAATTTCCCTCGCTGCAATTTATTGCCAGCGGGGGTGTTAGTAGAATTGATGATGTTATTGAATTGCAAAATATTGGTTGCAGCGGAGTAATTATTGGTAAAGCTATTTATGAAGGAAAAATAACTTTAGAACAATTAAAAGATTTTATGATCACGTGACGAATATTTTAAAAACTGAGTATGAATAATAGTGGCGATAACAGCACATTTCTCAATCTCCCCTTTAGGGGGGCAGGGGGTGGGTTAACAAAAAGGATCATTCCATGTTTGGATATTAAAGACGGCAGAACCGTAAAGGGTATCAATTTTGAAAATATCCGTGATGCCGGTGATCCGGTAGAACTCGCAAAATTTTATTCACAGCAGGGCGCAGATGAATTGGTTTTTCTTGATATTACTGCTACGATTGAAAAAAGAAAAACACTTGTTGAGTTTGTAAAAAAACTCGCTCATAATATCAACATTCCGTTTACAGTTGGTGGTGGAATTTCTTCTGTAGAAAACGTGGCTGAACTTCTGCAACATGGCGCTGATAAGATATCTGTTAACACTGCCGCTTATAAAGGTCCTGAGTTAATAAAAAAAATCGCAGATGAATTTGGAAGTCAATGTGTGGTTCTCGCAATTGATACGAAAAGAGAAGATGATGGAGAATGGTATGTTTATTTAAATGGCGGCAGAACAAAAACGGATACAAAAACAATTGATTGGGCAAAGCACGCTGTTGATCTGGGGGCTGGCGAAATTTTGCTTACATCAATGAATAATGATGGAACTAAAAACGGATTTGCATTGGACATCACTTCGCTATTGTCAAACGCACTTCCTGTCCCGGTAATCGCTTCCGGCGGCGCAGGAACAATGGCACACTTTGTAGAAGTATTTAACAAAGCCAGTGCTGATGCAGCTTTGGCGGCAAGCATCTTTCATTATAAAGAAATTGAAATACCTGTATTAAAAAATTATTTAAAAGAGAACAATATAAATGTAAGAATATGAATGACCTTAAACCTGATTTTTTAAAGTATGCTGATGGATTGATCCCTGCAGTAGTACAGGATGCAGATACTAGTATTGTATTGATGCTTGGATTTATGAATGAAGAAGCATTACAAAAAACTATAGAAACAAAATTGGTTACTTTTTTCAGCAGGGCAAAACAGCGTTTATGGACCAAAGGAGAAACGAGTGAAAATTATTTACATCTTATTGATATAAAAATTGATTGTGATAATGATACACTTTTAATAAAAGCAAAACCGGACGGGCCTGTTTGCCACACAGGTGCTGATACATGTTTTAATGAAAAAAATATCGGCACAAATTTTCTTTCTCGTCTTGAAAAAATAATTCAATCCCGAAAAATTAATGGGACGGAAACTTCTTATGTAAATTCTCTTTTTAAAAAAGGGATAAATAAAATTGCCCAGAAAGTGGGTGAAGAAGCTGTGGAACTGGTGATCGAAGCGAAAGACAGCAATGATGAATTATTTATTAATGAAGCTGCAGATCTTTTATTTCATTACCTCATTTTACTAAACGCAAAAGGACTTGTGCTTGATGATGTTGTTACTGTTTTAAAAGAACGGCATTCAAAATAGTTATTTAGCCAATAAGAATTCTTTAAAAGAAGCATAATCAACATTCATTTTAATGCTTTTCTTTTTTTCTTTCAACAGATCTTTTATTGCGGAAGGCATAGGAACTGCCTGTTCAATTATAGGTTCTACAACATCATAAAATTTTACAGGATGTGCTGTCTCCAAAAATATTCCCTGTAGGTCAGGATGAATTTGTAAATATTTTTTTAGCGCTACATATCCAACAGCACCATGCGGATCGAGTAAATAATTTTTATTTAGAAAAACATCTTTTAGAACTGATCTCGTTTCTTCATCCGAAATGCTATAGCTCGTCAAAACTTTTTTAAGAGAAATAAATTCCCTATTAAAAATTTCGAGAATGCGGATAAAATTACTTGGATCACCAACATCCATTGCATTTGATATTGTTGCAACAGATTTTTTAGTAGTATACTTTTCTGTTTGCATGTAACTGGGAACAATATCGTTTGCATTACAAGCTGCAATAAAATGCTGTACCGGCAAGCCAGATCGATGCGCTAATATTCCTGCACAAATATTTCCGAAATTGCCGCTGGGCACGCTTATTACGGGAAAGTGATCTTTATCCTTCCATTGTTGATAAGCGAAAAAATAATAGAACTGTTGTGGAAGCCAGCGTGCAACATTGATAGAATTAGCCGAAGTAAGAAATAATTTTTTATTTATTTCATCATCTGTAAAAGCTTTTTTTACCAGCGCCTGGCAATCATCAAATGTTCCGTCAACTTCTAATGCAGTTATGTTTTTTTCTAAAGTAGTTAATTGTAATTCCTGAACACTGCTCACTTTTCCTGATGGATACAAGATAACAACATCAACTCCTTCCACATCATAAAAACCATTGGCAACAGCCCCGCCTGTGTCACCTGAAGTTGCAACAAGAACAGTTATTTTTTTGTTTTGATCTTTTACAAAATAGCCAAGACAACGGCTCATAAATCTTGCGCCAACATCTTTAAATGCAAGCGTGGGACCATGAAATAATTCGAGAGAGAAAATATTTTCTTCAACCTTAACTAATGGAAATTCAAAATTGATTGTTTCTGCAACAATTCTTTCCAATTCATTTTTTGGAATTACATCGCCTATGTAAGGTTGAATAACTGTGTATGCAATTTCTTCTTTAGAAAGTTTATCAATATTATTGATAAAAATTTCAGATACCTGCGGAATGCTTTCAGGAAAGTATAATCCTTTGTCCGGCGCCTGTCCTTTGATGGTCGCTTCTTTAAAGTTTACTATTGGCGAGTTATGATTGGTACTGTGGTAAAGCATTGTGATATTTTAATATTTTCTGTCTTTTGGTTTGGTGATGACACCAACCGCGGAGAGCCGCCGTGACCGGTGTCCCCACCAGTCACTTCTAAGATTGGTCTATGATTCTTCTGTAATTGTAATCCCGTGGTTATTTATTGTTGTAACATAAGTATGGTAGGCCAATCTCATGCTGTCATAAATTTCTTTCATTATAATTTCTACATCATGGGCAATATTTTCTTGCTTGCATAACATAAAAATAGAAGGTCCTGAACCCGCAATGCCACCGCCTAATGCACCTGCTTCCATACATCTTTTCTTTACTTCATCAAAGCCGGGAATTAAAATACTTCTGACAGGTTCAATGATCACATCTTCAAGACTGCGACTAATTAATCCATAATCATTCTGCATAAAACCTGTAACCAGTCCTGCAATATTTCCCCATTGTTTAATAGCATCTTTCAACAAAACTTCTTTACGAAGGATTTCTCTTGCATCAGAAGTCTTTACTTCTATCTGCGGATGCACAACTGCTACAAACATTGGCGGAGCATGCAAAGGAATTATATCCAAAGGAAAAATAGAACGGATAAGTGTTACGCCCCCATAAATACATGGTGAAATATTATCCGCATGTTTTACGCCGGATGCAAGTTTTTCTCCTGCCATCGCAAAGCGAACAAGGTCTTCTTTAGAAAATTTATTTCCAAGTAAATGATTGGCTGCAACAACAACCCCTGCTGCGCTTGCAGCGCTGGAGCCAAGGCCACTACCGGGTTTTATATGTTTTTCTATGATGATATCGAAGCCAACCGGAGTATCCAATTCCTGTATTAATTCGAGCAGTGAAACGCCTGCAACATTTTTTTCAGGAATTGTGGGGAGATTGTAAATGTCATTGTGCTGAATACGAACACCGGGTTCATCACTAAGTGTGATCTGCATAATATCCTGCGGATCATTTAATGCCATACCTATCACATCAAAACCACAAACTAAATTGGCAATAGTTGCAGGTGATTTTATTTTTACAGATGTCATAATAATTAATTTGAAGGAGCCGCCGCTCTTATGATATCTGCAAAAACACCGGCCGCTGTTACCTCTGCACCTGCACCTGCACCTTTAACTACCAATGGTTGCTCAGCGTAACGATTGGTATAAAAAAGCACCGCATTATCTTTTCCGTACAAATGATAAAAATCGTGTTGCGGATCAATATGCTGAAGGCCCACAGAGGCTTTCCCATTCTCATATTTTGCAACGAACTTTAATTTTTTCTCTACCTTCTTTGCTTCATCAACTAATTTTTTAAAATGGCCTTCATGCTTTTCCATTTCTTTATAAAAATTTTCAACATCACCTTTCATGCATGCTTCAGGCATAAAAGATTTGTTAG
This sequence comes from Chitinophagaceae bacterium, assembly GCA_036564845.1. Taxonomy (GTDB): domain Bacteria; phylum Bacteroidota; class Bacteroidia; order Chitinophagales; family Chitinophagaceae; genus Ginsengibacter. The sequence continues at coordinate 13,391 of DATCOF010000331.1, forward strand.
TAATGTCTTCCATTTCTATTTTTTCACCTGTCTCTCTTGCCAATATCATTATTTTACGCATCACATCTGTTCCACTTAGATCAAGCCTTGGATCAGGTTCCGTGTAACCTTCTTCCTGCGCCTGCCTTACAACACTTGCAAAACTTTTTTCTCCTGTATAATTATTAAAAACAAAATTAAGTGTGCCGCTTAATACAGCTTCTATGCGGTTTACTTTGTCACCACTTCTCAAAAGATCATTCAATGTTCCTATCACCGGTAAACCTGCGCCAACATTTGTTTCAAAAAGAAACAACGCATTAAATTCCCGTGCAAGATCCTTTAGGTTTTTATAATATTCATAAGAAGATGAGCAGGCGATCTTATTACACGCAACCACTGAAATACTTTTTTCTAAAAAATGAGGATATATTTTTGCTACTTCTGCATTGGCGGTAATGTCGATGAATACTGAGTTTCGTAAATTCTTTTTTTGAATGACAGAAATAAGATCTTTCATGTTCATCTCATCACCTGTTTGTAAAAGTTCTTTCCATTTTAAAAGATCAATGCCATCATCATTGTAAAACATTTTTTTGCTGTTGGCAATTCCTGCAACACGAACCTGCAAACGCAGGTGATCGTGTAAATATTCAATTTGTTGTTGTAATTGTGCCAGCAGCCTGCTTCCAACGTTTCCTGTACCACTTACAAAAAGATTGACCTGCTTATATGTTGTTTCAAAAAACTCTTCATGCAAAACGTTAATAGCTTTTTTTACATCCTTTGTTGCTATCACCGCTGAAATATTTTTTTCAGAAGAGCCTTGTGCGATGGCTCTTATGTTAACACCATTCTTTCCCAGAACACTAAACATCTTTCCGCTAATGCCCGGATGATTTTTCATGCTATCTCCAACGAGTGCAACAATTGCAAGATCTTTTTCAACTATTAATGGTTCAACTTTTTTTATTTCTATCTCATAAGCAAATGAGTTGTCAATAGCATCCTTTGCTGCACCAGCATTTATTTCTTCAATACCAACACAAATGGAATGCTCTGAAGAGCTTTGCGTGATGAGCACAACATTTATTTTTTCATTTGACAATGCTTCAAACAAGCGCTTTGAAAATCCCGGGATGCCCACCATGCCACTGCCTTCAAGGCTTAGTAATGCAAGTTTATTAATGCTGGAAATTCCGCGAATGTTTCCGCCATCTTTGGAAGTTGTGTTTTCAATTAATGTTCCTGCATCCTGCGGAGCAAAAGTATTTTTTATCCAAACCGGAATACGTTTGTTCATCACCGGTTGTATGGTAGGCGGATAAATTACTTTAGCACCGAAGTGAGAAAGTTCCATCGCTTCCTGGTAAGAAATTTTTTCTATGATCTTTGCATTGCTTACCAGCCGTGGATCTGCGGTCATCATTCCTGAAACATCAGTCCATATTTCAACAGCTGACGCATTTAACGCTGCAGCAATAATTGCTGCGGTATAATCGGAGCCGCCTCTTCCCAATGTAGTAGTGTTTCCATTTTTATCTGATGAAATAAAACCGGGAATAACACAAACAAGACTTTGTAAGGGAAAAAAGAAAGACTGAATGTTTTTATTCGTAGTTGTAAAATCAACATTTGCTGAACCGAATTGCGAATCGGTAATGATAAGTTCTCTTGCATCTTTCCATGTACTGTCTATGTCAAGTGATCTTAACTTGTCTGCAAATATTTGAGAAGATAATAATTCGCCATTACTTATGATAGAATCTTTTGTTCGCTGTGATAATTCTTTTAATAAGTAAACACCGTTGCAGGTGTCTTCAATATTATTAAAGGTTTTTTTTACCATGCTAAGCACACTGCTTTGCTGATCGATAGGGATCAGTTCCTTTACAGTTGTAAGATGCCTCTGCTCTATGTTGTGGAGTTTCTCTTTATAAAATATATCTGTATTGGAAGCAAGTTCTGCAACTTCTAATAACGCATCAGTAACGCCGCCTAATGCGGATAGAATAATAATGATGTTATTATTCTTTTTTGTTGACTGCTGAACAATTGCAATTACTTCATTTATATTTTTTGCATTGGCAACAGAACTGCCCCCAAATTTTAAAACCTGCATATATAGTTATAGTGTTTATTAATAAAATTAAGAGATATGTTTTGTTCGAGATAATTCCTTTGAGGGGTAGCTATATGTGAGGCTTGATTAAACCAGGTAACCAAAGGCATTATCATCTTGTTTCAGTTCAGTGTAATTTACTTGATATGCATCCAGGTTATTTAATAACCTGTAGTAATCTTCTCTTGATCTTAATTCGATTCCCACTAATGCAGGGCCGGATTCTTTATTATGTTTTTGAACATACTCAAACCTTGTGATATCATCCGAAGGCCCCAGTACCTGATTAACAAATTCCTTTAAAGCTCCAGGCCTTTGTGCAAACCGGATGAGAAAATAATGTTTTAATCCTTCGTATTGCAGGGAGCGTTCTTTTATTTCCTGCATCCTGTCAATATCATTATTGCTTCCGCTTACAATGCAAACAACATTCTTACCTTTTATTTCATTTGCATAATCATCTAATGCGGTAATTGATAAAACGCCTGCGGGTTCTACTACCATTGCGTCTTCGTTATATAATTTCAGGATCGTTGTACAAACTTTTCCTTCCGGCACCAAATGCATATCTGATAAAACTTCTTTACAAATTGAAAAAGTTATGTTGCCCACACGCTTTACAGAAGCACCATCTACAAATTGCTCAATATTATCGAGCGTAACCGGCTGACCGGCTTCCAGGGCAGCTTTCATTGAAGGAGCACCTTCGGGTTCAACACCAATTATTTTTGTTTGAGGAGAAAAAGTTTTAAAATAACTGCCAACTCCGGAACACAAACCACCGCCACCTACAGGAACAAATAAATAATCTATTGCTGACAGGTCTTCCAGAATTTCAAGACCAACTGTGCCCTGCCCTTCAATGATCTTATAATCATCAAAAGGATGGACATAGGTCATTTGATTTTCTTCAGTGTATTGTTTTGCTGCAACCGCACATTCATCGTATGAATCACCGATCAATTTTATTTCTACGAAATCTTCGCCAAACATTTTTGTCTGACTGATTTTTTGATTGGATGTAATAACAGGCATAAACACCACACCTTTTACACCCAGTTTTTTACATGAATATGCAAAGCCCTGTGCATGATTTCCGGCGCTGGCACATACAACTCCTTTTTGCAATTGCTCCTTCGATAAACTGCTCATCATGTTATATGCACCACGAATTTTATAAGAGCGAACCACCTGCAGATCTTCTCTTTTCAAATAAATATTTGCCTGGTATTTTTTTGAAAGATTATGATTGAGAACAAGTGGCGTTCTGTAAATGACATTTTTTAGCCGGTTTGCTGCTGCATTAAAATCAAGCATCGGAATTGTATGTGCGGATGTATTCATTAGTCTTGTAATTATTTGACAGCTTCTTTTACATTCTTGTCTTTAAGCTGCGGAGAATCTTCAACAGGCTTTTGGTTTTCGGGACGTAAACTTCTTACCGTCTTTCCTGTCTGCCACAATTCACTGTCACGCAATTCTTTTAGTTCCACTTCCAGTTTTTCCCTGTAATCCGCTTTGCTGTTGCTTTCTATTGAACGTGTTGCTTCTCTGCCTGCAGCAACTTCAGCATATAATTCTTTAAACACCGGCGATGTTGCATCACGGAATTTTTTCCACCAATCCAAAGCACCACGCTGTGCTGTAGTTGAACAATTTGCATACATCCAATCCATACCATTCTCTGCAACCAATGGCATTAATGATTGTGTAAGTTCTTCAACAGTTTCATTAAATGCTTCGGAAGGAGAGTGGCCATTTGCTCTCAACACATCATATTGTGCTGCAAATATTCCCTGTATCGCACCCATAAGTGTTCCTCTTTCTCCGGTGAGATCTGAGTAAACTTCTTTCTTGAAATTTGTTTCAAATAAATATCCTGAACCAATTGCAATGCCTAATGCAGCAACTCTTTCAAAAGCTCTTCCTGTTGCATCCTGGAAGATCGCATAACTACTATTCAATCCACGTCCCTGCAAAAACATTCTGCGTAAAGATGTTCCTGAACCTTTTGGTGCTACTAAAAAAACGTCAACATCTTTTGGTGGAATAATGCCTGTTTGATCATTATAGGTTATGCCAAAGCCATGAGAAAAATATAAGGCTTTGCCCGGTGTTAAATGTTTTTTTACCGTTGGCCACATTGCAATTTGTGCAGCATCACTAAGTAAATAACAAATGATGGTTCCTTTCTCCAAAGCTTCTTCAATTTCAAAAAGTGTTTTGCCTTCTACAAAACCATCACGTACGGCTTTGTCCCAGCTTTTTGAATTTTTTCTCTGCCCTACAATTACATTTATGCCGTTTTCTTTTTGATTTAGCGCCTGTCCCGGTCCCTGAACACCGTAGCCAATAACCGCTACCACTTCATCTTTCAGTACTTCCTGTGCTTTTGATAATGGGAATTCTTCACGGGTTACCACATTCTCCTGTGTGCCGCCAAAATTTAATGTTGCCATTGTATTAGTTTTTAGTTTGTTATTTATGAGATGTTATTAATTACATTGTAAATACTTCGTCCTGCTTATCAAGAAATTCATTCTCCACCAATTCATCACCCGGTCCGGCATTTTCGTATTCTTTTAATTTTTCGTGAAAGCCGCTGCTGGCTTTTATTACAGCTACTCTTGCGCTTCGCACAAATTCTATCAATCCATAAGGCTCTAAAAATTTTACAAGACGATCAGTTTCTTCTCTATGCCCGGTGGTTTCAAAAATGGTATAGTCTTTACGAATTGTTACTGCACGTGCGCCATATTCCCTTAGCAATCTTTCTACTTTTATTTTTTCAGCGATCTCATCTGTAGGCACTTTATACAGCGCCATTTCCTGCCAAACAATTTCATCTTCGGTATTATAAAATGCTTTTAAAACATCTACCTGTTTTTCAATTTGCCGGCAAAGTTTGCGCACCACATCTTCTGTTTCATTTATCACAATTGTGAATCGGTGTACACTATCTACTTCAGTGGGAGATGTATTTAAACTGTCCACATTAATTTTTCTGCGTGAAAAAATAATTGCGATACGGTTCAATAATCCAACCTGGTTTTCAGTATAAACGGTGATCGTATATTCCAGTTTACTCATAAAAATTATTTAAGTCTTATTTCCGAAACACTGCATCCCTGCGGCACCATAGGGAATACATTATTTTCTTTTCCTACCATCACTTCCAATAAATAAGGGCCGTTGTGATCCAACATTTCTTTCAATGCATTCTTCAAATTTTCTCTCTCTGAAACTTTTTGTCCTGAGATATTATATGCTTTTGCAAGTGCAACAAAATCCGGGCTCTGAATGTCAGTGAATGAATATCTTCTTTCAAGAAACAGCTCCTGCCACTGGCGAACCATTCCGAGAAACTGGTTATTGAGAATTATTATTTTTACATCAATATTATTTTGCATGATAGTTCCCATTTCCTGTAATGTCATTTGAAAACCACCATCACCAATCACGGCGATAACAGTTCTTTCAGGTGCGCCAAATTTTGCACCGATCACAGCAGGTAAAGCAAAACCCATTGTTCCTAATCCCCCTGATGTAACATTGCTTTTTGATTGATTGAATTTTGCATAACGGCAAGCTACCATCTGGTGCTGGCCAACATCTGTTACAATGATCGCATCGCCGCCTGTTAATTCATTTAGCAGGTTGATAACTTCACCCATTGTCAGGATTTCTGTATCAGGGTGTAACTCAGGCTGGATGCAGGTTTCCTCTTCCTGTTTTTTATGCTCACTAAATTTTTGTAACCATTGCGGATGCACTTTTTGTTCTACGAGTTCAGTAAGCAACGGCAATGTTTCTTTACAATCACCCCAAACAGAAACAGTTGTTTTTACATTCTTATCAATTTCCGAAGGGTCAATGTCAAGATGAATAACTTTTGCCTGCTTTGCATATTTATCTAACCGCCCGGTAACACGATCATCGAAACGCATACCGATCGCGATCAACACATCACATTCATTCGTTAAAACATTTGGCCCATAATTACCATGCATGCCAAGCATACCAACTCCCAATGGATGATCAGTTGGAATAGCGCTCATACCCATGATTGTCCATGCTGCAGGGATGCCGGCCTTCTCAATAAATTGTTTGAATTCTTTTTCTGCTTCGCCTAGAATAATGCCCTGGCCAAAGATCACAAATGGTTTTTCTGCAGTATTGATAAGCTTTGCAGCTTCTTCAATATATTTTTTTCTAATGATCGGTTTAGGGCGATAGCTGCGAATGTGATCACATTTTTTATAACCTTCATAATTAAACTTTTGTAACTGTGCATTCTTAGTTATGTCAATCAAAACAGGCCCGGGCCTGCCGCTACCGGCGATATAAAATGCTTTTGCAAGAACAGAAGGTATTTCTGTTGCATCAGTGATCTGGTAATTCCATTTGGTAACAGGCGTTGTAATATTAATAACATCCGTTTCCTGGAAAGCATCTGTTCCTAACAAATGAGCAAACACTTGTCCGGTGATGCACACTAATGGAGTACTATCTATCATGGCATCAGCCAAACCTGTCACAAGATTTGTAGCGCCGGGGCCACTGGTAGCAATCACAACTCCTGTTTTTCCTGAAGCTCTTGCAAACCCTTGTGCAGCGTGGATTGCGCCCTGCTCATGGCGAACAAGAATATGATTCAGTCTGTCATGATAATCATACAATGCATCATAGATCGGCATGATCGCTCCGCCGGGATAGCCAAAGATCACGTCAACATCTTCTGCAAGAAATGCCTGTAACACTGCCTGTGAGCCACTCAATTCAATCACCTCCGAATTCTGTAAAGGAAACTCAGCAGTTGCTTCTTCTTTTTTCGACGTTGGTATATTTTGTACTAAAGGCATAGAAATATTTTTATTTTTTTAAAATACCCTGTTATGTTTTACATCATGAAATTTTGGCGCTTCATCTGTTACACATCCTTCGGCTGCATTGGTAACACAAGTTGCATATTTAAACAGAACTCCTTTTGTTGCTTTTAGTGCAGGTTGCTGCCAATCCTTTTTTCTTTCCTGTATCTCTTCATCATCAATTTTTAATGTCATCGTATGATCCACTGCATCCAGTTCAATGATGTCATTATCTTTTACAAATGCTATCAATCCACCGTCATATGCTTCAGGTGTAATATGCCCTACAACAAAGCCATGTGTGCCGCCGCTGAATCTTCCATCAGTTATCAATGCGACTGATTTCCCCAGGCCTGCACCGATTATCGCTGATGTAGGTTTCAGCATCTCAGGCATACCCGGACCACCTTTTGGCCCAACGTATCTTATAACAACAACATCGCCTTCTTTAATTTTTCCTGAATTAATTCCTTCGATTAATTCAAACTCTCCATCAAAAACTCTTGCAAGCCCTGTAAATTTTTCGCCTTCTTTACCTGAGATCTTTGCAACACTTCCGCCTTCTGCGAGATTGCCATATAATATTTGTAAGTGACCTGTTTGTTTAATTGGTTTTTCAACAGGGAAAATAATTTTTTGTGCATCAAAATTTAATTCAGGAACATCTTTTAAATTTTCTTCGATTGTTTTTCCTGTAACAGTGAGACAATCGCCATGCAATAAATTTTGTTGCAATAAATATTTCATCACAGCAGGTACACCGCCAATGTTATGCAGGTCTTCCATCAAATATTTCCCGCTTGGTTTTAAGTCTGCTAAAACAGGAGTTTTATCACTGATAATTTGGAAATCATCCTGGGTTAAAACGACAGCTACACTTTTCGCCATTGCGATCAAATGCAATACTGCATTGGTGCTGCCGCCCAAAGCCATTATCACGGTCACGGCATTTTCAAATGCTTTTCTTGTCATGATGTGAGAAGGCTTTATATCTTTTTCTATAAGCAAACGAATAGCTTTTCCTGCAGCGTGGCATTCATTTTTTTTCTCCTCACTGAGAGCAGGATTTGATGATGAATAAGGCAGGCTCATGCCCAGTGCTTCAATAGCACTTGACATTGTATTTGCTGTGTACATGCCGCCACATGCACCTGCGCCGGGACATGAATGCTTTATAATTTCTTTAAAATCTTCGGGAGAAATTTCACCTTTTATTTTTTTGCCTAATGCCTCAAAGGCAGAAACAATATTTAGATCTTCCCCTTTATAATGACCCGGGTGAATAGATCCGCCATACACCATTATCGACGGACGGTTTAATCTTCCCATTGCCATAATTGAGCCCGGCATATTTTTATCACAACCCGGAACCGCGATCAATGCATCATAATATTGTGCACCGCAAACTGCTTCAATTGAATCGGCAATTATATCGCGGCTTACCAACGAATAACGCATTCCGTCTGTACCATTGCTGATGCCATCACTCACACCAATTGTATTAAAGATCAAACCAACAAGATTATTATCCCACACTCCCTGTTTTACAAGTTTTGCTAATTCATTCAAATGCATGTTGCAGGTATTGCCTTCGTAGCCCATGCTCACGATACCTACCTGTGCTTTTGTAAGATCATCTTCAGTTAACCCAATGCCGTACAGCATTGCCTGTGCTGCAGGTTGTGTAACATCCTGCGTAATTACTTTGCTGTATTTGTTTAGTTCGTTCATGCGCTTTCTAATTCTCTTTTAATTTCTTTTGTATATTCTTTGTCAATTACTTTGTGCATGTATGCTTCCTGGATAATTTTTCCGGCAGTTTCATTCCATGGTTTAGGAAACTTTGTATCATCAAGGCTTTCCCATCCTATCACTTCTGCGGCAGTACCACAAAAGAAGGCAGCATCTGCATCTTTCAATTCATCTATCGTGAATTGTTTTTCTTCTACAGGTATTTGCAATTCACTGCATATTTCAAAAACGGTTGCTCTTGTAATTCCCGGTAAAATATTTCCTAATGATGGTGTAAATAATTTTCCATCTTTCTCAAAAAAAACATTTGCTCCAGGGCCTTCTGCAACAAAATCATCCATGTCTAATAACAATGCTTCATCAAAGCCATTTGCTTTTGCTTCCTGGCTTGCAAGAATTGAATTTACATAATGGCCGGCTGCCTTTGCCTCTATTTTAAAACCTTTAGGGTTGGGGCGTTGAAATGATGATGTCATAACCCGCAATAATTTATCTCCTAAAAATGGTTGCATCTGCCAACCTTGAATAACAATAAATGATTTTTTGTTTTTTATAAAACTCATATTGGCCGGCGCATACACAACAGGGCGTATGTACGCATCCTGTAAATTATTTCTTTTTAAAACTTCATACGTGGCATCTATCAATCCTTCTGAAGTCCAGTGGTAGGGCATATTTAAAGCATCTGCAGAATTCTTTAATCTTTCAAAATGTTCTAACGCTTTAAATATTTTTGTTTCGTTGTTCACAGTTTTATAAGAACGGATGCCTTCAAAAACAGAATAGCCATAATGAAGACTCTGGCTATAGAGATCCATTTTTGCATCTACTGCTTTTACGAATTCTCCGTTTAAATAAAGTATTGTGTTTTCATTATAATACATAACTAAATAATAGTTGATTTTCTTAATTCAATATTTTTTTTATTAAATGTTCCCGGAATTCTTCCATTCACATAATCAATTATCAGGTCGCCGATAGTTGACATGAAATAAAAATTTATGGGATCAATATCTTTTGTGACCATTCCATTATTTATTGTCCATTCTACTGCTTTCCTTACCAAGTCTGCTTCTTCATGTAAATTAAAATGATCGAGCATCATTGCTGCTGATAAAATTGAGCCTAATGGATTGGCAATGTCTTTACCTGCAGCCTGCGGATAAGAACCATGGATCGGTTCAAACAATGCTGATGAATTTCCGATAGAAGCTGATGGCAATAATCCTAAAGAGCCACTGATAACACTTGCTTCATCACTTAAAATATCTCCAAACATATTTTCAGTTAGCATAACATCAAACTGTTTTGGATTAACAATTATCTGCATGGCAGCATTGTCAACAAACATATAATCAACGGTAATATCTGCGTACGAAGGCGCAATTTCCTGAACCGTTTTTCTCCATAGCCTTGATGTTTCCAAAACGTTTGCTTTGTCAACAAGCGTTAATTTTTTTCTTCTTGTTTGCGCAGCCTTAAATGCTAAGTGTGTGATGCGTTCTATTTCTGTTTTGTTGTAAGTGCAGAGGTCAGATGCTTCGGTAAGATCTTCGCTCAATTCTTTTTTACCAAAATAAATCCCTCCTGTCAGTTCCCGGTAAATTACAAAATCAACTTCTTCAAGTTGCTTGCTTTTTAAAGGAGACAAGTGTTGCAAAGAAGGATAAGTTGTAACAGGACGAATGTTTGCAAACAGTTGCAGCGTTTTTCTTATTTTAAGCAAACCCTGTTCAGGCCTTACTTTCGCGGTAGGGTCGTTATCATATTTTGGATGACCGATAGCGCCAAACAAAATGGCATCGCTGTTTAAACAAACTTCTATAGTTTCATTGGGAAGAGGGTTTCCGGTTTTGTCAATTGCATCAGCGCCCATTAAACAGTAAGTGTAATTAAACTCGTGGTCGAACCTTTCTGCTACGGCGTTCAATATTTTTACTGATTGTTGTGTTACTTCCGGACCAATTCCGTCTCCCGGTATTACTGCAATATTTTTGACCATTGATTTGAATGATTTGAATGATTAAAATGATTCTGCTTTTTGTTTTTCAAAATTTATTATTTCTTCTTCAATGCTTACTAAATAATCAATATCATCATAGCCGTTTAGCAGGCAATTTTTTTTGTAGCTGTTGATCTCAAATGTTTCTTCTTCCCCTGTGCTGTCAATTATTATTTTTTGACTTTCCAGATCTACAGTTAATGCTGAATGATTATCCTGCTTAAATATTTTTTGTAAAAATTCATCGCTTACCTGCACCGGTATAACACCATTGTTTAAAGAATTTCCTTTAAAGATGTCTGCAAAAAAGCTGGAGACAACTACAGTAAATCCGGCATCAAGTAAAGCCCATGCTGCGTGTTCACGTGAAGAACCACAACCAAAATTTTTTCCTGCCACCAAAATTTTTCCTTCGTATTCAGGCTGGTTCAACACAAAATCTTTTTTAGGATTTGTTTCATCGTTATCAAGGTAACGCCAGTCGCGAAAAAGATTTTTTCCAAAACCTTCACGGGTGGTGGCTTTTAAAAAGCGTGCTGGAATTATTTGATCCGTATCAACGTTCTCCAATGGTAAGGGAACAAACCTGCTATGTATAATTTTTACTGATTCCATTTTTTAATTTAAAAGAGTTCTTACATCTGTTACAACACCTGTTATTGCTGAGGCTGCTGCCGTTAAAGGACTTGCCAATAACGTTCTTGCACCTGCTCCCTGTCTTCCTTCAAAATTTCTATTGCTGGTAGAGATGCAATATTCGCCTGCAGGAATTTTATCTTCATTCATTCCCAAACATGCGCTGCATCCGGCTTGCCGCACTTCAAAGCCTGCGGCTTCAAAAACTTTGTCAAGACCTTCAGCTATAATTTGTGCGGCCACCTGTTGCGATCCGGGCACGATCATCACCTTTACATTATCACTTTTCTTTTTGCCTTTTACAACACCTGCTACCAAGCGAAGATCTTCTATCCTTGAATTGGTGCAGCTTCCTATAAAAATATTTTGCACCGGCATCCCCAATAAAGTTTTGCCTTGTTGCAGTCCCATATATTCAAGCGCTTTTAAAATATTTTTTCTTTCGCCTTCATCAGGAATACTTTCTGCAGTTGGTATCAATCCATTTATCGCGATGCCTAACCCGGGGTTGGTGCCGTAAGTTATCATCGGCTCAATGTCTGCTGCATTTATATTTATTTCCTTGTCAAAAACTGCATTATCATCTGTGCGCAGTTCCTTCCATTCTTTTAATTTTTTATCCCACTCTTCTCCCTGCGGAGCAAACTTTCTTCCTTTTATATAATCGAATGTTACTTCGTCTGGCGCTATCATTCCGCCTCTTGCACCCATCTCGATACTCATGTTACAAATGGTCATTCTTGCTTCCATAGATTGCGCCCTGATAGCAGAACCTGCATACTCTACAAAATATCCTGTTGCACCACTTGCTGTTATTTTTGAAATGATGTAAAGAATAATATCTTTTGAAACAACACCTTTGTTTAACTCGCCATTAATATTTATCCTCATCACTTTTGGCCTGCTTTGCAAAACACATTGTGATGCAAAAACCATTTCAACTTCTGATGTTCCGATACCGAAAGCAATTGAACCAAATGCACCATGGGTAGATGTATGGCTATCGCCGCAAACGATTGTCATTCCCGGTTGAGTGATCCCTAACTCAGGTCCTATCACATGAACTATTCCCTGGTAAGGGTGACCCAAACCATACAATTCTATCCCATGTTTATTGCAGTTGGTAATTAATTGGTCTACCTGTAATCTTGATAACATATCTTTTATAGGCAGCTGTTGATTTACGGTGGGCACATTGTGATCGGCAGTGGCTACAATGTTTTGCGGACGAAATAATTTAAATCCTCTTTTCTCAATTCCGGCAAATGCCTGCGGGCTTGTTACTTCGTGGATAAAATGTTTGTCGATATAAATAACATCAGGCCCTTCAGGGATTGTTTTTACCAAATGCTTTTGCCAAATTTTTTGAAATAAAGTAGTAGCCTCCCCTAAATTCCCTCCGGTGGAGGGGCCTTTTGAAGATCCTAATTCTTTGCCGTTCTTTTCTATTTCCAATTTTATAAATTTTATTAATTATTTACATCATACATCACACCTCGTATATCACACATTGGTCACGCAATACTTGGTTCAGACTTTTTGTATTGTTTTGCAAGTTGTAATAAATTCTCTTCTTTTATTTCTTTGTGTATGTCAGCTAATTTTAAAAACTCTTCATATAACACATCAATATCATTGCGTGTAAATTCATATCCTAAGTTTTTAAACCGGAATGCAAGTGCACTGCGGCCACTTCTGGCAGTAAGTACAATTTTGCTTTCTTCAGCGCCAACTTCTTCAGGGTCGATACTTTCGTAAGTGAGTTTATCTTTTAAAAATCCATCCTGGTGAATACCTGAAGAATGCGAAAATGCATTTGACCCCACAATTGCTTTGTTAGGTTGCACGGGCATACGCATGGTATCAGAAACGAGTTTGCTCATAGGGTTCAGCATCTTTGCGTTGATGTTTGTATAAAGCCCAAGATGTTTGTGTTGCCTTAATATCATCACAACTTCTTCAAGAGAAGTGTTGCCGGCTCTTTCTCCCAAACCATTTATCGTACACTCAATTTGGCGTGCACCATTTATAACACCTTCAATAGAATTTGCTGTTGCCAAACCCAGATCGTTATGGCAATGACAGGAGATTACGGCTTTATCAATGTTGGGAACATTGTTGACGAGGTAAGCGATCTTTTCTCCATACTGTTGTGGAAGGCAATAACCTGTTGTGTCAGGAATATTTACTGTTGTTGCGCCAGCTTTAATAACCGCTTCAATTACTCTTGCCAAATATTCATTGTCGGTTCTTCCTGCATCCTCGGCATAAAATTCTACATCATCAGTAAAATTGCGTGCCCATTTTACACATTGGATCGCTCTTTCCAAAATCTCATTCTGTGTGGAATTAAATTTACTTTTTATGTGATGATCTGACGTGCCGATACCTGTGTGAATTCTTGGGCGCTTTGCATATCGTAAAGCTTTTGCCGCTACTTCAATATCATTTTGAACAGCACGGGTTAGTGCACAAACGGTGGCATTTTTAATTATGCGTGATATTTCGGTCACCGATTCAAAATCGCCGGGGCTTGAAACAGGAAATCCGGCCTCAAGAATATCCACTCCAAGTGCTTCAAGCTCTAAAGCGAGTTCAGTTTTCTCTTTTGTATTTAACTTACACCCCGGAACCTGTTCGCCATCCCGTAGCGTTGTGTCAAAAATGAAGACTTTATTTTCATGCATTGTGCTATGATTTTATGCGGAATTATCAGTATTAAAATAATATTCCGGATCTCAGAATAGAGGCTTTTATAAAAATAGGTTCTATGTAAAAGAATGTCTAATTAATATATAGTCATCTTTACACTACTTAAATTAAGTAAAATGGATAAAACGCTTACTGACAGTGAAGTTAAGAATAAATAAATTACGATGCCCAACCGATCAACAGATGCACTTTTTCAATTAATACATTCGCTTCAAAAGCAGGAGAAGCGCAATTTTAAGCTATACGTAAAACGAAATTCATCTAATGAAGATATGAAGGTCATCCAGCTATTTGATGCTTTGGATGCCATGAATGAATATGATGAAGAGGTTTTATTGAAGAAAGCAAGCTCTTTAAAAAAGCAACAACTCTCCAACACAAAAGCCCATTTATATAAACAGGTTTTAGCAAGCCTGCGGGTGTTAGAAAATAAAAATATTGACATACAGCTTCACGAGCAACTAGATAATGCAAGAATTCTTTACAACAAAGGCCTTTACCTGCAAAGCCTTAAAGTGCTGGATAAAATAAAGGAAACAGCAAATGCCAACAACCAGGTAAGCATGCTTGTACAGGTATTGTTCCTGGAGAAAAAAATTGAAAGCCTTCATATAACCCGAAGCCTAAAAGACAGGGCAGCGCAGCTTATTACAGAGGCAGATGATGTGAATGAGCATTTGATACAGATAACAAAACTTTCCAATCTCTCTTTATTATTGTATAGCTGGTATATTAATAATGGCCATGCAAGAAATGAGAATGATGAAATTGAAATAGATAATTATTTTCAATCGTATTTGTCGGATGATCTAAAAAAAGCCAATGATTTTTATGCGAAGCTTTACCTCTATCAAAGTTATTGCTGGTATGCATTCATTCGCCAGGATTTTATAATGTATTACCGCTACACGCAACATTGGGTTGATCTTTTTCACCAGGAACGTTTAATGATAGAGATAGAAACGACAAGTTACATAAAAGGTGTTCACAATTTATTGAATGCACATTTTACAGTTCGCAATTATGCAAAGTTTGAAAAAGAGCTAAAAGAATTTGAAGCATTCGCTAATTCAGATATTGTAAAACGAAGTGATAATAACCGCATACAGGTTTTTGTGTATTTATATATTGCAAAGATCAATCAACATTTTTTGGACGGAACATTTGCACAAGGAATATTGTTGGTGCCCGAAATTGAAAGCAAGCTAAAAGAATTTCAACTTCATCTTGACAGGCATCGCATACTTGTATTTTATTATAAAATTGCCTCGCTGTATTTTGGCGGCGGAGACTTTGGCAGCAGCATAGATTACCTGAATAAAATAATTAACTGGAAGGTTGATCTGAGGAACGATCTGCAATGTTATGCCCGCCTGCTGCACCTTATAGCACATTATGAACTGGGAAATTTTGACCTGATGGAATACCTTGTAAAATCTGTTTACAGGTTCATGGCCAAGATGGAAAATCTTAGTTTGGTAGAAGAAGAAATGTTTAAGTTCCTGCGCAAATCATTTCATTTGGCGCCTAAACTTTTAAAACCTGAATTTAAAAAGCTTTTAGAAAAACTTAAACAGTTTGAAAAGAGCCGTTTTGAAACACGTGCATTTGTTTACCTGGATATTATTTCGTGGCTGGAAAGTAAAGTGTATGAGAAGCCTGTTTACGAGATCATCAGGGAGAAATATTTGGAAAGCAAAAAATCAAACTAAACTTAAAAGCAAAAGTCCCGATTTCTCGGGACTAATAATTTTTGCGGGTTTTTTTGGATATTCTTTAGGATATTGGATAAAAAAAGCGAAGTTGGTTGATACTGGATTTTTATTTGGTTTTTCGGGTGGATATGGATTTAAACAACAATTATTATCATATAAAATCAAGTTCAAAAACTAAGATCAATGCTACTACATCAATCAACTTCTAATACAAAGATACTCTCATGTATATTGGTGTACAAGAGCGCAATCACGCTTTTTTAAAGGTGTGGAATTTACTGGCAGCTATCGTAAATTAACGATGTATGAAAAAATTAGTAATGATCAATATAACAATTATTTTAAATAAAAAAAATGATAGAACAAACCGAACTTGTAGTAACCAACTGGCACTACCATCCTGCATCTGCTGCGATTGAAAAGGATGAAAAAATTTCTCAATTAATATCACTGGATGTTATGAGAAAAAGCGCATCAACAAAAAAAGGAATTGCATGTAGATTTACCTGCCGCTTTACTATCGCAGATGAAACTATCCTTGAATATGTTGGAGAAGATTCTTATGTAATAGACCTTGAAGATGTAGTTGATAGAAATGAACTGCTCACCATGATCCGTAATTCCTATTCAAAATTCAAAGAGAAATTTGATCTTAGAAAAATTGGTACAGAGCTACAGGATAGCTCGTTGAGAACTTTGGATGAATCTAAAATAGATGTTGATGCAATACTTCCGCTGCTTTAATCTGCTTCAGTAAAAGCAATTTTATGTTCTGTAAGAAATGCTTTTATTTCATCCAGATGGATTCTGCGATACCAATCCGCCATACGTTCTTGAAATTGTATGTAATGGCCTTGTAAATTCTAACGCTTTTTCTATTGCTTTCTTAAACATATAATTATGTGAATTTTATTTTATCATCTTCACATTCCTTTAGTTCAGCTTCTTTTATTTTGGTTTCAATTTTTTCCTTTTTCATTCCTACCCGTACAATGCCAAATAAGCTGATATAAATATTTGCGATCCACACCAGTGCAAAAAATGAAATAATATATCCACGCCAGTCATTGTACAGCAGGTGATACCGCGTAATTATCAAAAAGAACAAGGTTATGTAATGACTAAAACAATATTCGCAGGTAAATAAATAAAATAGTTTTCGTTGTAAAAGAGTTTTACATTCTTTTGATTTTCTCTCACAGTATTCTCTTGGCTCTCTGAATATTTCCTCATGTGTAACCGTCCATACAATAGATGCGATGGGCAAGGCCATAATAAAAAGATAAATGATCTGGTACTGTAACGTTAATGGCATTTTCGAGTAATTATAAACTAATTATTAATGATTATTTTTTACCCATTCATCTAACCTGGGAGGAATTGGAGTTCCGTTTTCAGAATACGTTTTTACAACTTCTTCTTCACGAATGCCAACATACATTTTATCGTTTTTAAAATCGTAGATGATCATGAAATTAGTAACATCACAATTATGCGCCTGGCATGCGTAAGCAATAAAATTGTCTCCTGCAATTTCAATCGGTGATTCAACATCCCAATATTTTTTTAATAAAGAATACCTCGTGCCTGTTAAGGCTTTTACTCTATTCACAAACTGGGGTTTGGAAAAAAGTTTAACCTCATTGGGATATTTTTCGTTGTAATTTTTAAGATATGCAAGAGATGTGCTGGCCTTGGGTTTTAGTTTAGAATTGTTTTGTGCAACACAGCCAACTGCAATAAAAAGAGAGAGCAATAACAGGAATAAATTTTTCATGTATGTAAAGTTTACAGGTTTCTGAAAGATCTACAAAAGAAAATCATATCACATCACGTTGTACTTTATTATTTATTCAACTTTTAAAAATCCCAACTCATACACTTGAGGTTGTAATTTTTCAGTCAACGCTTTATAAGCATCTTCAAAGGGTTTAAAACTTACAGGTGCAAAATCACCACTGGCATTACGGGCTTGCAACGCTTTTCTTATTTGATACCAGCCTACGTCTGCACGGTTTAATTTTAATTCATCTCTCACTGTTCTTACGTCCGTATGTGCAAAATACGCTTGCCATAATATTTTACCCTCATGCAAAACTTTAGTTGCTTCATCGGATAGTGTTTTATCTCTTAAGTATTGCACCATAAAATCAGATTCAAAACGGTCAGGTGCATTAACTTCTTCTTCGGTGTAGGGAATAAAATGATTTACTATGCTCCATTTTTTACTGTTCCACTCAAGGTCGTTTGCACTGGCAGTTAAATTGCCTCCATTGAATAACATCCAAATCAAAGAATCATTCTTAAATTCTTCTGTAAGAGGTTGGGAAGGTTGCAGAAATTGATCACGATTATTAAGCCAAGTAGGTTTAACTAATTTTCTAACAGAGAAAACAATCGCTATCTGCCAAAGATTTTTAGTTGTAATAAATATGGTTCCAGCACTTCCATATCCTGATGAAAGAATAGCTTGAGTTGAGGCGTTTTGAACATCAGGACCTTTTATTATTAAACAACCTATGGTATCATCAGCCCATTTAGTACCACGCAAATCTTTGCTTGCAGTAGCTGGGGTGGTTGCATTTTTCAAAGGGATAACATCAACCTTATTTGCCTTTGGTCTAATTATCCAGTTACTTAATAAGTTTTCACTTGCAACATTTTGAAATTTCTTTTCACCAATTGCATTCGCATTTTTATCTAAGACTTCAGTTGTAATTTCAATTATAGGTTTCTTTTTATTTGTTGTTTGATTAGTCGCCCACACTAAGAACCCTATTGGAAAATTTCCATTCAATCCATCAAAGGCTTTACTGTGTACCACAAATCCACCTAAGTATTTTGCATTCCATATTTCACGAAAATTTTCAAAATTAGAAGAGTTTACATATTTGAGTGTGCTAAACATTGCCAATGTTGCCTTAGGGATTTCTTGAGCAATACGAGCTACAAATTGTATAAACAATTCACGTTTGGCATAGCCATATTGATTCATGCTTTTTGAAATACGGGTATTTGCTACATCTGTTTTTGCCTCACTTCCTAATGTATCCCCCGATTCCGCATAAGGCGGATTCATCAACACTAAAATCTTTTTACCATCTGCAATTGCTTTGCGCAAAGCTGCTGGTATTTTATTAGTTAGTGTGTAATCTATTTTTCCATCATCCGTTATATCATCATTCAGGTAATCGTATTGAAAACGTTGTGCAGCCACACAGGTTTTAGTGGCTTTCATTACATCCACATCTGCCTGGTCCAATGTGCTCATATATATATTGCGGGGGTTGCTGTGCTTCACTTCGAGGTTGCCTACTCCGCAACACATATCCCAAACTATGTATTCTTTCTGCCAGTTTTTGCCTAAGGTTTCTGTTAGTTTATCATATGCCTTATCCACTACAGCTAAAGGTGTATAGAAGGCACCTTTAAAACTACGTTCATCCAGTGGTATTAAACTATCACGCCTTTCAAGTAAATAATTGCGGTACTCTGCTTTTGGTGGTTTATGATAAATTGCCCAAAACTGGCGGTAACCTTCTTTGTTTCCAAGTTCATAAATATGTCCACCCAAACTAAATACAGGGGAACCATTTTTATGCATGAGTGCTGCGGTTAAATAATCATGAGTAGATAGTGTGCCGTCATGCATAATATCGGCAAAAAATAAAAGCGCATAATCTTCTTCTGCAACACCTTTAATTTCTCTACCTATCATTACAACCCATTTATCAAAAACTTGTTTAAGATTGTCGGGGGTAATTTGTGTACGGATTATATCACCATTTTTTATAGCATTCTTTATGGTGCTTATAAATTCATCTTCATGAGTTTCTATTTTAAATGAAACGAAGTGAGTGCCAATGTGAGCAGAAACAGTATCTAATGCTTCCTGTGTATAGCCGCTTGCAGACTTGCCCCATTTAATTGTTTTTTTGGCAAGAAATGGCAACACATCTTCACTCTTCATGATGGCAGCTTTGGCGGTATCTATCACTGCTAAAAAAGGTGGAACGTAATCACCTTTATTCAATGCATCTTGAACATAGTGCATCAATTGAGTAAACATAACGTAGGTGGAGTGCTTACTTGTATCTTTTGCTTCAAACCAAATTTCTTTAGTTTGTATATCAATCAGATTCTTGGAATATCCTTTTAAGCCAAGAGCTTTAATATATGCATCCTTGACATCTTCTTCACTTCTAACTTGTTGCAACTTTTCATAGAGCTTCATTTATATTTATTTTTTGATAGACATAACACTAAATATTTGTACATATCTTAATCAGGATATTTTTTTCCATTTTAGCACTAAATATTTTTCATTTAGCAATTTGCTTTATCATTTTATTATTTGATCATCAACGTTAGCTTCACACCACTTTCACTAACCAATAATTCTTCTTGCCCTTTTGTACTAACAGATATTTTTGATTAAGCAACTGAGTAGTATCCACTCTAAACTCAGCACTTTCAACTTTTAATTTATTAATACTTACTCCGCCGGCCTGCACCATTTTTTTTGCTTCGCCTTTGCTGGAAAAAATTTTTGTATCGGCAAGAAATGAGATGATGTCAACACCTAAATTTTGTTTTGCAAACTCAACCATTGGTACACCATCCATCACCTGCAGTAATTCTTCTTCGTTAAGTTGTTTTAAAATTTCTGCAGTTTCATTGCTGAATAAAATTTGTGAGGCCTGCACAGCAAAATCATATTCTTTTTTTGAGTGAACAAACGTGGTTACTTCTTCTGCCAGTTTTTGCTGTAATATGCGAAGGTGCTCATTTCCATGATGTTGCTCTTTTAATTTTTCTATTTCTTCTTTATTTAAAAACGTAAATGTTTTTAAATATCTTTCTGCATCTTCATCAGCAGCGTTCAACCAAAATTGATAGAATTGATATGGAGAAGTTTTTTTTGCATCCAACCAAACATTTCCTTTTTCTGTTTTACCAAATTTTCCTCCATCGGCTTTTGTCATCAGCGGGCAGGTAAATGCAAATGCTTCGCCGCCACTTTTTCTTCTTATCAGTTCTGTTCCTGTAACAATATTTCCCCATTGATCGCTGCCGCCCATTTGCAGTTTGCAATTCTTGTTTTTGTAAAGCCAGTAAAAATCATAACCCTGCACTAATTGATAAGTAAATTCAGTAAAGCTCATCCCGGTTTCGCCTTCAACTCTTTTCTTCACGCTATCTTTTGCAAGCATATAGTTTATCGAAATATGCTTACCTACGTCTCTTATAAAATCAAGGAAAGTAATTTCTTTAAACCAGTCGTAGTTGTTTACCATTTCTGCGCCGTTAGGTTTTGCAGAATCAAAATCCAAAAATTTTTCCAATTGTTTTTTTACGCATGAAAGGTTGTGCTGCAAAACATCTTCACTCAACAAATTTCTTTCTTCACTTTTACCTGAGGGGTCGCCAACCATTCCTGTTGCGCCGCCAATAAGTGCGATCGGTTTATGTCCGCATCTTTGTAAAAAAGACAATAACATTATGGGTACAAGGTTACCGATGTGCAGACTGTCAGCAGTGGGGTCAAAACCCACATAAGCGCTGGTTATTTCTTTATTTAATTGCTCTTCGGTGCCGGGCATAATATCCTGGATAAGCCCCCGCCATTTTAATTCTTCTATCAAATTCTTCATCAAAAAATATATTCAGATAAGCGTCAAAATTAATGTATAAAAATCCCGGCTTACCAGAATTTCTTTCATTGTCACATGGGGACCGTCAGACAATGTTTGTATAAAACCCCTGAATTGTCACCATTTCTCACTAAGTTTGTTTACCCCAAAAATCTAACCCCATCTTGCGCTCAACTATCATCAACAACCGTATAAAATGCAATCCTGTAATCATTGACTTTATAAGCAAATGGTTAGGAAATAATTTGATCAGCGATCATTTACTAATAAATGCAGGTATCGGTGCAGCCTTTTATAGTGTAATGGTATCTTCTAAAATAGATTTCAAGTGCAATATATATGATTATAAACCGTTTTTAACTGACACAGAATCTATTACCTATTGATTTAAGACTATGAAACTAACTTACGCGACAAGGTTAATATGCTTACTGGTATTGCCTTTGTCAGTTTTTTCCCAGTTCAGAAAGTATTCCAACGAATTTTTAAATATTGGTGCAGGAGCCCGTGGACTTTCTATGGGAAGTGCACAGGTTGCCTCTGTAAAAGATGGTACTGCAGGTTATTGGAATCCCGCAGGATTAACGGGAGTTGAATATTCAACTGTGAATTTTATGCACGCCAGTTATTTTTCAAACATTGCCAAATACGATTATGCAAGTGTGGCAATACCGGTAAGTGATAATAAGCGAACCATTGGTGTTTCAGTTTTACGATTTGCTGTAGATGATATTCCTAATACTCTGTTTTTGGTAGAGCCTGACGGCAGCATTAACTATAATAATATTCAAACATTTTCTTCGGCTGACTATGCATTTTTATTTTCGTTTGCTCAAAAAATAAAAGATGAGGATGATTATAAAATGAGCTTTGGCGCCAATGCAAAAATTATCTATCGTAAAGTTGGGCATTTTGCAAAAGCGTTAGGCTTTGGCCTGGATGCAGGTTTCAGGATTCAAAAAGATAACTGGAGCATAGGTGTTGTTGCAAAAGACATCACCACAACTTTTAATGCATGGACATTTGATTTTACCGAAAAAGAAAAAGAAGTTTTGTACCTCACTAAAAATGATATTCCTATAAAGTCAACAGAGCTTACTGCTCCAAGGCTAACAATAGGTGGCGGCTATAATTTTGTTTTTGGCAGTTCTTTTAGTTTACTTGCCGAAGCTGATCTTGATGTAACGTTTGATGGTAAAAGAAATACTGTCATCAGCGGAAAATCTATTAGTGCAGATCCGCACCTGGGCCTTGAAGCATCCATCAATGATGTATTTTTTATAAGAGCCGGCATCACAAATTTTCAACAGGCACTTGCTGATGGTGATACAACCAATCAAAAAAAGGTGTGGATATATCAACCAAGTCTTGGTGCAGGATTCAAAGTAAAAAATATAAGTATTGATTATGCTTTTTCAAATCTTGCTAACCAATCAAATCCTTTATACTCACATATTTTTTCATTAAAATTTGATCTGAACAGAAAAGATAAAAATTAATTTTTCTACACGTATGAAAAAACTATTACTCCCTATATTCATTGTTATTTCAATAGCCGGTTATTGCCAGACAAACAATAGCTGGATAGATTATAATAAAACTTATTACAAATTTAAAGTTGGCTCAACAGGCTTATATAGAATTTCACAAGCAACATTATCTTCTATTGGGTTAGGAAATATTTCTGCAGATCAATTTCAATTATGGAGAAATGGTGAGGAAGTAAGATTGTATACAACCTCTGCCGGCGTGCCTTTGGCGTCATCAGGTTACATTGAATTTTGGGGTGTAATGAATGATGGTAAAAAGGATACTAAACTTTATTTAAATACAGATTACCAGTTATCAGATCACTGGAGCCTTGTAACAGATACGGCTTCCTATTTTTTAACTGTTAACCCGGGAAGTAATTTAAGATATAATGATGCAGCAAATAATGTTGCCGGAACTATACTAACTCCTGAGCCATATTTTATGAACACCCGTGGAGCTTATTACAGAGACAAAATAAATCCGGGGTTTGCGCAAGTAGTGGGAGAATATGTATACTCCTCTGCATACGATATAGGCGAAGGATGGTCAACGAATGATATTGCGCCGGGTTTTGATCTTTCAAATGTATTTGATACAATCAATTTATATAGCGCTGGCCCTTCTGCAACTTTTCGTATAGCCGCATCAGGCAATGCATTAAACAGCAGGAGAGTTAAGGTAAAGTTATACGGCACAACAATTTTAGATAGTGCGATGGATTACTTTGGATACCTAAAAGCAACTGTTACCAATATCCCTATATCAACTTTTCTAAGCACTGATATTGCAGGAATTAGTGTTCAAAATACAGCGGGAGTAGGAAGTGACAGAATGGTAGTTTCATTTATGGAACTTACTTATCCCGGTAAATTTAATTTTAATAATCAAAAGAATTATTATTTTGAATTACCCGCTTCCACTACAGGTAATTATTTAGTAATAGATAATTTTAATAATGGCGGTACAGCTCCTGTCCTCATGGATATAGTTACCGGCAACAGGTACACCGGGGATATTTCCACCATCGGAAAAGTAAAATTTGTTTTGCCTGCATCAGCGATAACGCTTCGCAAATTTATTTTGGTAAGCGAGGATGCAGCTAATGTAAAAAATATTTCAAATGCTGTTCAGCGCAATTTTGTAAACTATTCAATTGCTGCTAACCAGGCAAATTATTTGATCATCAGTCATCCAAGTTTATATAACAATGGAGCGGGACAAAATTATGTTGATCAATACAGGGCATACAGAAGTTCAACCGCAGGTGGAAGCTACAATGCAAAAGTGTACGACATAGATCAGCTTAATGATCAGTTTGGATATGGAATAAAAAATCATCCTTCATCAGTTAAAGATTTTTTACAGTTTGCAAAAACGAATTTTACACAGGCACCCAAATTTGTTTTTCTTATTGGCAAGGGAGTTAGTTATTATGATTATTCTTTTATACAAACAAGTCCTACTGCTGATAGATTAGATCTTATACCAACATTTGGTTATCCGGCTTCAGATATTCGTCTTGCATCAGGTTACAATAGTTTGGTTCCGGATGTTCCGGTTGGAAGATTGTCAGTAATTACAGGAAACGAAGTTGGAAATTATCTTGTAAAAATGAAGCAATACGAGCAGGCCCAGGCCTCTACTTCGCAAACAGTTGCAGACAAAGGATGGATGAAGAACATAGCGCATGTGATCGGTGGTAAAGACAATTCTGAGAGCGATCTTTTTTCAATTTACATGAACAGCTATAGGCAAATTATCCAGGACACTTTATTTGGAGGCACAGTAGAAACTTTTTCAAAATCATCAACCGCTGCTGTGCAGATCATCGCAAGCCAGCGCATAGAAGAATTGTTCAATGAAGGCCTTAGCATGGTTAGTTATTTTGGTCACTCTTCTGCCAATACTCTGGAATTTAATTTAAGCAGTCCTGAAACATATAATAATCTTGGCAGGTATCCATTCTTTGATGTTAGCGGATGTACAGCAGGAAACAATTACACTGCAGATACATTGCGCCTGCAGGGTGTAATGTCTCTTTCAGAAAAATATGTTTTGGCAAATCAACGGGGAAGCATTGCATTTTTGGCAAGTACACATTTGGGCATACCTCCATTCCTCAACAATTATCAATATGAATTTTATAAACAAACAGGCGTAACAAGTTATGGTAGCCCTGTAGGTAATATTATAAGAAATGTAATTCAGAATTTGGGCGGAGCAAATCCTGCGCTTGATTTTTTTGTAAGGATGCATCTTGAAGAAATGAATCTAAATGGAGATCCGGCATTAACAATTAATTCGCATCCAAAACCGGATTATGTAATTGAGGAGCCGATGATAAAAATAAATCCTGCAATAATTTCAGTAGCGGATAATACGTTCAGCATTCAGGTAAACATGCTTAATATCGGCAAGGCTATAACAGATTCTATAAGGGTTATTGTAAAAAGAACATTGCCGGATAATAGTGTTGTTGTTTTATTCAACCAGAATATTGCTGCAATAAAACATTCTGATTCTTTGTTGTTTGTTACACAGATAAATCCTTTAACTGATAAAGGTTTGAATAAAATAACAGTAATACTTGATGCAGATAATCGTGTAAGTGAAATGTCTGAGTTGAACAATACAGTAACAAAAGATTTCGTCATTTTTGAAGATGAAGTACGGCCTGTTTATCCTTATAATTTTTCTATTGTAAATAATCAGAACGTAAGTTATTACGGTTCTACAGCAAATCCTCTTACTGCACAACGGCAGGTGATGATGGAAGTTGATACAACTGAATTATTTAATTCACCATTTAAAAAATCATTCAATACAACATCATCAGGTGGTGTTATAGAGTTTAAACCTTTAATAACTTATAGTGACAACACTGTTTATTATTGGCGTATCGCAATGCAGCCATTGAGTGGGCCGATCATCTGGAATGGTTCATCATTTATTTATTTACAAAATGGCGGAACAGGATTTAATCAATCCGGTTATTACCAGTTCTTAAAAGATAATTATACGCAAATGCATTTAGGTACTAATGGTGTATTTGATTTTAATGTTGCGGCCAGGAGCTTAACTATCCGCACAGGGTTGTATCCATATTATCTATTTGACAGGATAGATGTTAATCTTGATTTTACCAGGATCGAAAACTACGGCTGTAAGTATAACAGCTTGCAATTTTATGTTTTTGATTCATCAACATTAGCGGCTATGCCTAATTATGATGTTGGAGGAAGCGGTAGATTTGGAAGCTTTACGCCTGCGTGTAAACCTGCTCCAATAAGATACTTTTTTGAGTTTCCTTATACAGATCCACTTTACAGAAAAAGAGCAATGGATTTTCTTGACAGTATCCCCGCAGGGAAATATGTTGCCATTACCAATTTAGGAATGATAAGCAATACATCATTTATTGATACTTGGAAGAGCGATACAGCAACTTTGGGTTCGGGTAATTCATTATACCATAAATTAAAATCCATCGGTTTTACACAGATAGATAGCTTCACAAGAAATTTGCCGTTTTTATATTTTTATCAAAAGGGAATTCCGGCGTATGCGCCACAGCAGTTTGTTGGTGCAGTAGATGAGCAGGTAAATCAATCATTTATTTTACAGGCAAAATATAAAGACGGTAGTGTTGAATGGACACAGGTTGGTCCTGCGAAAGTATGGACAGTACTGCATTGGAGAGGAAAAGACTTAGAGCCTTCTGTTCCCGATACTGTTTCAATTGAAGTATATGGCATCACTGCAACGGGCAGTAAAGTAAAACTTGCAACGGTGCAATCAAAAGATACAACCCTTGCATTTATTGATGCAAAAACATATCCGTACCTGGGTTTAAAAATGCTTAACAGCGATCAAACGTATGCTACGCCAAATCAATTACAATACTGGAGAATAAATGCAGATTATGTTCCGGAAGGTGCAATAGCGCCGAACATAGTTCTGAAAATGAAAGACACTGTTGAAGTGGGAGAGAAGATAAATTTTTCAATTGCATTTAAAAATATCAGCGCAACAGCATTTGATAGTTTGAAAATTAAATTTACTATCACCGACAGAAATAATGTTCCGCATGATATTTTTATTCCTAAAGGAAAAGCATTGCTTGCCGGCGATACGTTAACTGTGAATTATACAATTGACACAAAGGATTATTATGGAATGAATACTTTGTATGTTGAAGTAAATCCTGATAATGATCAGCCTGAGCAATATCATTTCAACAATTTTATTTACAAGAATTTTTTTGTGAAGGGTGATAATCTTAATCCATTACTGGATGTAACATTTGATGGCGTTCACATCTTAAGCCGTGATATCGTTTCTGCACGGCCGCATATTCTTATCAAATTAAAAGATGAAAGCAAATATCTTGCGTTAAGTGATACTTCGTTCTTGAAAG
The DNA here is from genome assembly GCA_036564845.1 of Chitinophagaceae bacterium. Classification (GTDB taxonomy): domain Bacteria; phylum Bacteroidota; class Bacteroidia; order Chitinophagales; family Chitinophagaceae; genus Ginsengibacter. The sequence continues at coordinate 40,781 of DATCOF010000331.1, forward strand.
TGCAACTGCGCTTGCCTGATGGTACGCTAAAAAGTTACAGGTTTGATAACGACACAATGCGGTTCACACCTGCAAACCTTGCCAATGGTGAAAACACCGCAACGATAGATTTTACACCACTCTTAAGCGGAGATGATGCTGAGTATGAGCTTATCGTTTCAGGAAAGGATGTTGTCGGAAATAAAGCAGGGGATGTTGAGTACCATGTTATATTCCGTGTTATAAACAAACCGATGATTTCAAATCTGCTGAATTATCCAAATCCATTTACAACATCAACAGCATTTGTATTTACGGTTACGGGCACACAGCCACCGCAGAATATGAGGATACAAATTCTTACTATCACAGGTAAGGTTGTTAAAGAAATAACCAGCAATGAATTGGGGCCAATACATATCGGCAGAAACATTACAGAATACAAATGGGATGGTACAGATATGTATGGACAAAAACTTGGTAATGGTGTTTACCTGTATAGAGTGCTTACAAATTTAAATGGCAAGAGTCTTGATAAATTTAAAGATGCCGGTGATGATACTGATAAATATTTTACAAAAGGATATGGAAAAATGTATCTCTTAAATTCTACCAAGTATTAATATAGCAGAAAAATTTTATAATCTATCCTTCAGTTTTAGAAAGTAGCTTTCAAAATAGCGAAAGCTAATGTGTGAGATGAATATGGTTGTTAGCAATGTAATGGCAGCCTGAAATAAACTCTTATAAAAAGGTTGCCCAGCATTAAAAAAGTAAAATACTTTTATCATGAACGAGGCTATTAATAAGTGATAAATATAAAGCCCATATGAAATCCTCCCTAAGTAATTGATCGTCTTAAATTTTCCTGCATTAAAAATTCTACTATCATTGAACGTCTGGTCAAAAAGTATCAATGCATAACAAATGCTGTTAAAAACCATTGAAGCGATAATATCAAAATGAGTTATCCCGGTATTTTGAGTAACAAAGAAAGTTATCAGTAAAAAATAAACAGAGGCATAAAAAAGATTAGATAATCTTTTTAAAAAAGTAAAATTATTTTTTCTCCCCTGGCAAATTATGGCTATCAATGCTCCAAAACAAAAGTCAGGTAACGCATACAATGAATGAATTTTTAAATTCATTGCTTTATTATGCCACACATACAAATAGTAGTAACAAAAAATAAGAGAGCCCGCCAGTAAAATTAATATAAGAGGAATAAGATATCGCCTGCAATATTTAAGCATTAGCCCCCAGAAAATATAAAATTGTTCTTCTATAGCCAGTGACCATAAGATAGTAAGAGCTGAGATAAAATTCACCCCATAATCTATCATATAAAAATTTGACCAGAAAAAGATGAATGGAAGAATGTTAGGCAATGTTGGTTTTTCTAAATTCAATGCAGTAAATAAATTAGGGATCAACAGAAAACAAATAAGTATCAATAAAAAATAACCAGGCCATATACGTAATCCTCTTTTTAGATAAAATTTCAGCAGTTGTATATCATTAATTTTTTTGTGATCTTCTAATAGTCTGTAGGTAATTAAAAAACTGGAAAGAGTAAAAAAGAATGGAACTCCAAGATAAGAGAAGGAAAATGCAGAAATAAGTATATCAATAATATTTACAGACTGGGCAGATGAATATATGGGCAAAGTATGTGAAGTAAAAACTCCTAAAAATGCCAAAAATCTTAATGCATCAAGGTTTTTAAAAAATAATCTGTCTTGCATAAGCCATTATTGGTAAGCGTTGAAGATAATAATATTACTCTTCTTTTTTTAATCCTGTTATTATTGGTAATGCTTATTAGTAAATTTGCTTTTTAAATAATAGTAAATGGCAAAAATAGGGATCAACATTGCAACCGGTAGTTTGCAAAAAGAAGAAATAATTGTTGGGATCGATCTTGGCACCACCAATAGCCTTATAGCAATCATACACCCGGAAACCAAACAGGCAGTGGCTTTAAAGGAACACAACAGCAGTTCATTGGTTCCATCAATTGTTTATTTTGATGAGCAGGGAAATGTAACTGTTGGCGAAGAAGCAAAACAATATTTGATCACTGAACCACAGAACACGATTTTTTCTGCAAAACGATTGATGGGAAAATCTTACAATGACATCAAGAGCAACAGTTCATTTTTTACTTATAAAATTATTGATGATAATACAGAGAGCCTTGTAAAAATTCAGGTAGGAAATAAATTTTATTCACCGGTTGAACTGTCTTCTTTTATTTTAAAAGAACTAAAACAAAGAGCTGAGCACATTTTAAAAACACCGGTGAACAAAGCTGTAGTTACAGTTCCTGCATATTTTAATGATGCACAGAGACAGGCAACACGTGATGCCGGAAAGCTTGCCGGGCTTGATGTTTTAAGGATCATCAATGAGCCAACAGCAGCCAGTCTTGCATATGGAATTGGGCTGCATAAAGAAGATCACAAAACAATTGCAGTGTATGATCTTGGTGGTGGCACTTTTGATATTTCTATTTTAAGGATATCAAACGGCATCTTTGAAGTGCTTTCCACCAACGGCGATACTTATCTTGGCGGTGATGATTTTGATAATGCAATAGTAAAGTTTTGGTTGCAGCAATTATCGGTTAGTGAAGATGAATTAAAGAATAATAAAGAGTTTGCACAAGCCATCAGGCTAAAGGCTGAAGAAGCAAAAAAATACCTTTCTGATAATGAAATTTTTGTGGGTGAGGTGCTTTACTCCTTCCCCTCCGGGGGAGGTTGGGAGGGGGCTTTAAAAATTTCCAAAACAGAATTTGAAGAACTCATTCGTCCATCAATTGATAAAACAATTGCAGCGTGTAAAAATGCTTTGAAGGATGCAAACCTTACAGCAACAGATATTGAAGTGATAGTAATGGTTGGCGGTTCAACAAGAATTCCTTTTGTGAATAAAACCATTTCTGATTTTTTTGGAAAGCAGGTAAATGATTCAATGAACCCTGAAGAAGTGGTTGCTCTGGGAGCTGCGCTGCAGGCCGATATTTTAGCAGGAAATAATAAAGATTTTTTGTTACTGGATATTACGCCTCTTTCATTAGGTATTGAAACTCGTGGAGGATTGATGGACATTTTAATTCCGAGAAATTCCAAGATTCCAACAAAGGCATCGCGGCAATATACAACACAGGTTAACGGGCAAAGCGGAATTAAAATTTCTGTTTTCCAGGGAGAAAGAGATCTTGTAAATGATAATAGGAAGCTTGCTGAATTTAATTTAACCAACATACCGGCAATGCCTGCGGGGTTGCCAAAAGTTGAGATCTCTTTTTTAATAAATGCTGACGGTATTTTAATTGTAAAAGCGAAAGAACTAAGAAGTAGTGTTGAGCAAAGTATTGAAGTGCAGCCGCAGTATGGGTTAACAGATCAGCAGGTTGAACAAATGTTACTGGAATCTATCACGCATGCAAAAGATGATATTGCCACAAGAGCCTTGCTGGAAGCAAGAACAGAAGGAGAGCAATTGTTGGAAACTACTGAAAAGTTTATTCAAAAAAATGCCAAAGAGTTATCGTCTGAAGAACTGGTTACGACTGCAGAAGCTATGCAGGCTTTGCAATTGGCGCTTACAATGGAGGACAAAGATCTTATTCATTCAAAGATCGAAGAACTTAATAATCTCTCACGGCCATATGCAGAAAGAATAATGGATAAGGCTGTATCAAAAGCTATGAAGGGGAAAGCGATCTCCTGATAAATGCAGGATTAATTAAAAGAAGAATCACAACCATTGAAAAAAAGATAAGACTGATAAGCATTGCAACCTTTACTTTTTGTGGCTCGAATGTTATCTCAATTTTGTTTTCACCTTTTGCTATTGGCACTGCAATAAAATTTGTTGCATATTGTTGAACTTCCTTTTTTTCTTTCCCATTATCATAAAACCAAAATGGATAAAACGCTTGCTGGTAAATGATTCTGCCTGTATCTGCAGCGTTTACTGTGAACACTATTTTATTTCCGGTAAAAGATATTACAATAGGTTTTGTGTCGTTTAAGTTTTTTGAAAAAAGGAAATCGTTTTGAGCAAGAGATAAAGAAGGATTGGTTTCAACAGTGTCAAAATATTTTATTGTATTGTTTAACCTGATAGGGTAGGAGACTTCTCGTGTAACGCCAATTTGTTTATTGTATAAACTCCAGTCGCCAACCAATCCTTTTTCATAAATACTTATAGTATCATTTTTAATAACAGGTTGTAATGCAGGGATAGGAATACCTTTTGAAGATTTGTTTAAAACCCGCTGCACGTCTGCAACAGAAGCCTGCCCAACACCTGTAAAAGGCAGATTTAATAATGTTGCAAGAACGATATCTGCGACAACAATTCTTGCTAAATAATTCCAATTTCGTTGTATCAAACACCATTTTATTCCCCAAATTAAAAACAGTTGTATAATGCCCTGCAACCATAAGGCATCGTAAAAAGTTATTGAATCGATCAGCGCTTTTAATTTTAATGATGATCCATTTTGTGATGCAATATTTTTAAAAGAATACAGAATCCCCTGGTGGTTATTTATCGTTTTGTATAATCCAAAAGCTATACATACAAACAGTATGATCTCAAAGGAATAGTAGATCCATTTGATCCTGCCTTTAAATTCCTTTTGTTCAACAATAAATTTGTTCAATTCAATAGCAGCAATTATTATAAAACACAGCAGTGAAAAAATAATGAACTCTCCGTTCAATCTTACATAACCAATAAGCGGAATAAATTTATAAGCAAAGGTTTTAAAAATTCCTCCTGATGAAAGCAGCAAAAATGCAATGCCCGTATACAAGAAAAATTTTTGCCAACTGTTTTTTTGAAAGATTGATAAAAAGAAAAACAACAACAGTGTAAGAGAGAAATAAATGTTTCTCATAGAAATATCTGTTGCAAAAAAACTATCATTTTTTGTGGTGGTTAAAGGCAGCAAAGCTGATATCCAGCTTTGCGGAGAAGCAGGACTCTTCAGGCTTTCAGTCAGCAATACTTTATCACCCCGGCTGAAGTATGGCAAAATATCCATATAGCCAACTATCATTCCTGCGCTAAGTATTATCAAAACAATAAGTAAAACGGAATTGGTTATTACGAACTTTTTTATCCTTTTAGTAAGCCCTGATTCATTCTTATTTTTAAAGAATAGAAATATTGATAGTGCTATAAAAAAATAAAAAGCGCCTATCGTTATGCCTGGATGCGCTGAAGAAATAAACAAATAAAACAGTAATACACTTTGTAAAATATTTTTAATAGAAAAATTTTGCTGTAATAATAAATAACTCCATACACACCATGGCAAAAATGCTGCACCACTCAGCCAGTTAAAATGCTGCAGATGACCAACATTATAGCCGCAACACATGTATGCAATGGCTGCAATAAATCTTACTTTGTTTTGTAATTTAAAGTAACCACACAGTTTATACATTCCAATTCCTCCAATAAAAAGATAAGCAAGAACTTCAATTGTAAAAGTATATACGTTGTAACCAACAGTGCCTGCAATGAGCCATGTGAGCGGGTTCCAGTAACCACTGCTCATGTCGCCATATTGTGGAATGCCATAGTTTATGTATGGATTCCACAAAGGAAGGTGACCTGCATGAAGACTTTCACTCATAAAAAACTTGGGCGGAAAGTAACCGTTAAAGGCATCGTTCTTGATAAAAAAGAGAAACGTAGAAACCGGCAGGTATGCAACAAACAATATCAATAAGAAGGCAAAAATTGTTTTTACAGATTGCCTCTTTGAATTTGTGTAAACTTGCATTTGCTAAAAATACATTTTTACAATATATGACTGAAAGAAGTTTTGATGATTTTGACGCGTATGCAAAAGATTATCGTAGTATTCATACAGAGAATGTAAAAATCTCAGGGGCTGATAGTTTCTATTTTGCCGAAATGAAAGTGAAGTTGTTACAGCAATTTGAACCAGATGTTCCCTTAAAAGTTTTGGATGTTGGATGTGGAGATGGTGCTACCGAAATGTTTATGAATAAATACTTCCCGTTATGGCAGATAGGTGCAATAGATATATCAGGGCAAAGTATTGAAGAAGCAAAAAATAAAAATATTCTTAACTGCAATTTTCAAACGTATGATGGTAAATGGATTCCTTTTGCAGATAAAAGCTTTGATATGGTTTTTATGGCGGGTGTACTGCATCATATTAATTTTAGTTTGCACAATGATCTTGTAAAAGAAATCAGCAGGGTTTTAAAACAAGATGGAAGATTTTATTTGTTTGAGCACAATCCACTTAATCCTGTTACAAAACATTTAGTTAATACATGCGTATTCGACAAAGATGCAAAGCTTTTAAAAAGTGCTTACACCGCAAGAATGTTAAGAGAAAATAATTTCGATATTAAGAAAAAAAAGTTTGTCATCTTTTTTCCAAGAAAAGGTATTTTATCAAAGCTTATTTTCTTAGAAAAATATTTACACTGGCTCCCGATAGGAGGGCAATATTTTATAGTTGCCAACAAAAAAGCTAATCAATATTAATTTTTTTGTCGATCAAAAACAGCGGACGGTTTTTGCTTTCTACAAAAAGGCTGGCAATATATTCTCCTAATAAACCAATGGCTAATAGTTGTGTTCCTCCTAAAAACATTATAGCAATTATTGTAGACGCCCAACCGGGAACTGTGTTTCCTTTATAATAAGAAACCAGTGCAAATATTCCAAAAGAAAATGCAGCCAATGAAATTATTGATCCTATAAAAATGGCTACCCGCAAAGGTTTAAAGCTAAACGAAGTGATTCCTTTTAATGCCAGCTTGGTCATTTTTCCAAATGAATATTTTGTTTTCCCAAAGCGCCGCTCCGGTGCATCAAAATTTATTGTGGTGGTTTTAAATCCTATCCAGCTAAAAATTCCGCGTAAAAAAAGTTCTCTTTCTTTAAACAGTAAAATATTGGTTAATACTTTTTTATTGAATGCTCTAAAGTCAGAAGCATTGGGTTCAATGTATGTATCAGAAATTGAATTAATAAAACGATAAAATATTTTTGAGAAAATATTTTTAACTACTCCCGCATTATTTGTTCTATTTCGTTTGGTAATTACAATATCATATCCTTCATTTAATTTTTCAACCATAGTTTGAATAAGAGAAGGAGGATGTTGCAGGTCGCCATCCATTGTAATTATATAATCTCCTTTTGCATGTTGAAGCCCAGCCATCAATGCATTCTGGTGTCCAAAATTCCTTGAAAGAGAAATGCATTTAATATTATTGTTTGCATTGGATAATTGCTGTATCTCTAAAAAAGTGTTGTCTGTACTGCCATCATCAATAAAAATTAATTCATCTGTAGAAGATAAATACTTTTTGATCTCATCATAAAGCGGTACAATGTTTTTCTCCTCATCAAAAACCGGGATTATTACAGAAACAAACGCCATGCAGATAGTTTAGATGTAAATTTATAATTTAGGCTAATAATCTTTGCACATATTTCCCCAGCATATCAAATTCTATATTAACTTTTGAACTTTCTTCAACAGATGATAAGTTAGTATGTTCTAAAGTGTAAGGTATAATTGCAACCGTAAACTTTTTTTTGCGGACATTAAAAGCAGTCAGGCTTATGCCATTTACACAAACTGAGCCTTTTTCAATAATTAATGAAGCAAATTTCTTTTTAAATGTAAAAGTAAACTCAGTACTTCCATTTAGTATTTTTTTGTCAATGCAAATTGCTGTTGTATCTACATGGCCCTGTACAATATGCCCATCTATCCGGCCATTCATTTGCATTGGCCTTTCAAGATTTACAATGTCACCTACTTTCCAATCATCCAAATTAGTTTTAATAAGGGTTTCATTGATGGCAGTTACTTTATGAGCGCTTTCTTTTATTTCTTCTATAGTAAGGCAAACACCATCATGGCTTATACTTTCATCAATATTTAATTGTGAGGATATAGGGCTTTCTATCCAAAATGTTTTATTAGATCCATTTATACTTATACTTTTTATCTTCCCCAGGTCTTCAATAATTCCGGTAAACATGTTAATTATTTATGCGAATTTCGTATTTCATTATTAGAATTTCGATAATTAAAAATTTCCAATTACCTTTGTCCTCCAAAAAATAATAAAAAGAAAAATATTTTATGCTCATTATTGATTCTAAAGACTGCGAAAACATAGACAAAGCACTTAAAAAGTACAAAAAGAAATTTGAGAAAAGTAAAGTTCTATTGCAGCTAAGAGAGCGCCAGGCATTTATTAAGCCATCTATCCGCCGCAGGGGACAGGTTTTAAAAGCCGTTTATAAGCAGCAAATAGCAAGCGGTAAAATAGAAATTTAATATGTAGATATTTCAACCAGCATTATATTGCCGGTAGCTTTTAAGGTTTAACTTTGGGCTTCCGGTTTTTTTATGCACTCAACCCAAACCTCTATACAAACCTTTTTAGATTATCTCAAATTTCAAAAACGGTATTCACAGCATACAATTATTTCGTATGAAAATGATCTAAAAGATTTTTTTGATTTTATAGAAACCAACTACGGACAACTTTCTTTAACCGAGATCTCCACTACATTAGTAAGAACCTGGCTTGCAAATTTGAAGCAGAATAAAATTGTACCTAAAAGTATCAATAGAAAAATATCAACATTAAAATCATTTTTTAAATACCAGTTAAGAAAAGAAACGATTGCTGTAAGCCCCATGGCTACTATTGTTTCGCTTAAAGTAAACAAGCGTTTACCATCTTTTATTGAAGAAAAAGATATGGACACTTTATTTCAGCATGTTGAATTTCCTGATACGTGGGAAGGGAAAACCAATCGCCTGATGTTGCAAATATTTTATCAAACCGGTGTGCGGTTAAGTGAACTGATTAATTTAAAAGAATCGCAAATTGATAAGGGCTATAGTAATTTAAAAGTTTTAGGGAAAAGAAATAAAGAAAGAATAATCCCGATAAACAATTTATTGCTTTACCCGATTTTGGAATATATAAATGCAAAGAGAAATAATATTGAAATTTTTGATACTGAATATTTGTTGATAAGCGAAAAAGGGAAAAAATTACAGCCGAAATATGTGTATAATAAAGTAAAACAATATCTCGGATACGTAACTACCAACGAAAGAAAGAGTCCGCATATTTTACGCCACAGCTTTGCCACTCACTTAACTAATAATGGCGCTGACATTAATGCGGTAAAGGAATTGCTGGGGCACAGCAGTTTAGCTGCTACTCAAATTTATACGCATAACAGTATTGAAAAACTAAAAGATATTCATAAAAAAACACATCCTAAATCCTGAAAATTTCATATTCAATAAAACAATATTTTGAAAAAATCGTTCATAATCCTAACTTCATGATCTTAACTACATAATCCAATTGCATACATAATCCCATTTGCCTATGCCCTTGTAAATTTTACCTTCTAATTATTATTGTTCACTGATTAAATTTAAGATTACTATGAACGTAAACATTCAAACATTGCATTTTGAGGCAGACACAAAACTGGTATCGTATGTAGAGAAAAAGCTCTCGAAGCTTGCCCAGTTTCATGAAAGAATTACAAAAGTTGATGTATTTTTAAAACTAGACAATGTAGTTCACAACATTAAAGACAAGATCGCAGAAATTAAAGTACATGTTCCCCGCCATGATTTTTTTGTAAAACATTCTTCTAAATCTTTTGAAGAAAGTTTTGATACAGCTCTCGATTCTGTTATCACACAAATAAAACGAAAGAAAGAAAAATTAGCAGCTTAATAATAAAAAATCTCCCGAAACCGGGAGATTTTTTTTGCCATTCACTTTTTATCTTTTTGCAGTGAAATTTATTCTGCGATTCTACATTAAAATTTCTATTTCAAAATTTTTGCATTAAACATTTTCCATTACCTTTGCCTTCCCAAAAAACACCCTGTAAAAGTTTGTTTTAACGGGAAGTTCTTTGCAGGTGTGAGTTTAACATTAAATATCAGTGTAGCTCAGTTGGTCATTGCTTTCCCAATATTGTTGAGATAATTAAGTTTTGAAACAATTTTTTTGAGAAAATTAATAAAATGCCAGTGTAGCTCAGTTGGCCAGAGCAGCTGATTTGTAATCAGCTGGTCGGGGGTTCGAATCCCTCCACTGGCTCTAAAAAATTGGGCAGATGGCCGAGTGGTTAAAGGCGACAGACTGTAAATCTGTTCTCTCGCGAGTACGTAGGTTCGAACCCTACTCTGCCCACAGTTCTTTGAATTCCAAAATTGGAATTTCAAATTTTGAAATTAGGTAATAAGCGGAAGTAGCTCATTTGGTAGAGCGGTAGCCTTCCAAGCTTCAGGTGGCCGGTTCGAGCCCGGTCTTCCGCTCATACTTTTTTATCAAGCTGTTGTAGCTCAGGGGTAGAGCACTTCCTTGGTAAGGAAGAGGTCGTGAGTTCAATTCTCATCAACAGCTCTAATTTTTTTGAGCATTCCTGAGTAGGGAATTTATTAGAATCAAAAAATTATAAAATAATCTTTTTAATAAACAATTATAAAACAAAAATAAAATGGCAAAAGAGAACTTTAAAAGGGATAAACCCCACGTTAACGTTGGTACTATCGGTCACGTTGATCATGGTAAAACAACATTGACCGCCGCTATAACCGATATTTTGTCTAAAAAAGGTTTGGCGGAAAAGAAAAATTATGATGAGATTGATGGTGCACCTGAAGAAAAGGAAAGGGGTATCACTATTAATACAGCTCACGTTGAATATGCAACGGTTGCCCGTCACTATGCACACGTTGATTGTCCGGGGCACGCCGATTATGTGAAGAACATGATCACAGGTGCTGCTCAAATGGATGGCGCAATCTTAGTAGTTGCTGCTACGGATGGTCCTATGCCGCAAACTAAAGAACACATTCTTTTGGCTCGCCAGGTTGGTGTTCCAAGAATCGTTGTATTTATGAATAAAGTTGATCTTGTTGATGACCCGGAATTATTGGAACTGGTAGAAATGGAAATTCGTGAGTTACTAACTTCTTACGGATTTGATGGTGATAATACACCTATCATCCAGGGTTCTGCAACAGGAGCTTTAGCAGGAGATGAAAAGTGGACAGCAAAAATCGATGAATTAATGGATGCTGTTGATACTTATATTCCATTACCTCCACGTCCGGTTGATCAACCATTCCTTATGAGTGTTGAGGATGTATTCTCAATTACAGGTCGTGGTACAGTTGCTACAGGTCGTATTGAAAGAGGAAGAATTAAAGTTGGTGAGCCAGTTGAAATTGTAGGTTTAATGGAAAAGCCATTACAATCTGTAGTTACAGGTGTTGAGATGTTTAAGAAACTTTTGGATGAAGGTGAAGCTGGCGATAACGCAGGGTTGTTATTACGTGGTATTGAGAAGAACCAGATCCGTCGTGGAATGGTACTTTGTAAGCCGGGTTCAATTACTCCGCATACTGAATTTAAAGGTGAGGTTTACGTATTAAGCAAAGAAGAAGGTGGACGTCATACTCCATTCTTCCAAAAGTACCGCCCTCAGTTTTATTTCCGTACTACAGATGTTACCGGTGAAGTAGAACTTAACCCTGGAACTGAAATGGTTATGCCTGGGGATAACACGAACCTTACTGTTAAGTTGATTCAGCCAATTGCAATGGAAAAAGGTTTGAAGTTTGCAATTCGTGAAGGTGGCCGTACAGTAGGTGCAGGACAGGTTACAGAAATTTTAAAATAAAAACCCTCTAAATCTCCCTAAAGGGAGACTTAGGAAAGTTTCATAAATTTGCAAAGTACCTTGGGGTAATACCTTTGGTACTTTGTTATTAATAAAAGTTCTTTAAATAATTCGAACCTTCATAAGCCTCCCTTTAGGGAGGTTTGGAGGGTTTCTTACGGGCATAGTTCAATGGTAGAATAGAGGTCTCCAAAACCTTTGATCAGGGTTCGAATCCTTGTGCCCGTGCAAAGGAATTTGAAATTTGAAATTTGATCAGAGGTTTTTAATCTCAAATTTTTAATCTCAAATTAGAAATAAAAAATATGAATAAGATATCAGCATACATCAGAGACTCCTACAAAGAGATGGGAGAAAAAGTAACCTGGCCAAACTGGGAACAATTACAACAGTCTACCATGATCGTTTTGGTGGCAACTCTTTTTATAACAGCTATCGTTGGCGTTATGGACTTTGGACTTAATGGGATACTAAAATTTGTTTATTCTTTATTTAAATAAAAATGCAAGACATAGATAACATAGAAGAAAGTAACGAGGTAGAAGAAGCAATTTCTGAAAACGAAGGAGCGATTACTGAAGATACTTCTGAAAACGATTCACCAGTTGCCAAAGAAACTTCTGAAAACGAACCAACAGTAAACGAAAGTACTTCTGTAACAGAAGTAGCGCCTGAAAAGGAAAGCAAATGGTATGTGCTTCGCGTTGTTAGTGGCAAAGAGCGTAAAGTAAAAGAGTATTTGGATAAAGACATCATCCGTAATGGATGGGCTACTATCATAAAGCAAATATTTTTACCGGTAGAGAAAGTATACAAAGTTCAGAACGGTAAAAAAGTAATGAGAGAAAGAAATTTCTATCCGGGTTATGTAATGATAGAAGTGGAGCATGGAAAACTTTCTGATGAAATGGTTCAGCATCTCAGCAACATTAGTAACGTAATGCATTTTTTAACTGATGGCAAAGGTTCAAAAGGAATGATCATTTCTCTTCGCAAAGCTGAGGTTAACAAAATGCTTGGCAAGGTTGATGAAATGGCTGATGCAAGCGGTATTAAAATGAGTGAGCCATTTATTATTGGTGAAACAATTAAGATCATAGATGGACCGTTCAACGATTTTAATGGTGTGATTGAAGAAGTAAATGATGAAAAAAAGAAATTAAAAGTCCAGGTAAAAATATTTGGAAGAGCGACTCCTGTAGAACTCAATTATATGCAGGTAGAAAAATTAGTATAAACTTTTAAGAGCCGCATTTTGTGGCTCTTTTGTTTAAAAAAGCTATTGATTTGAAAAAATTATTTTTATTTATTTCTATTCTTATAGCTTCCTTAAATGTTATTGCGCAACCTCCTGAAGGCCCTGCAAACAAAGGGATGAACTTTGGTGTTGCAATAACAGAAAAAGGTGCTGTTAATGCAAGTGGTCTGACTTCTTTATTAGATCCTAAAGAATCAAAAGAAATAAAAGTAAAAGGCATAGTAGTTGAAGTTTGTAAAGCCGAAGGCTGTTGGCTGCGCATTGAAACAGCAAGCGGAACAATGATGGTAATAATGAAAGACCATTCGTTTTTTGTGCCCGTTTCAATGACAGGAAAAACCATTGTTGCAGATGGAACAGCAACAGTAAAAGAAACGTCTGTTGAAATGCTTCGCCATTATGCAGAAGATGGTGGAAAATCTAAAGAAGAAATTGCTGCAATTAAAGAACCCAAAAAAGAAATTGTACTCCAGGCAAAAGGAATACTCGTATTGTAAAACACCCTTCTGGATTATCTTTCAAAAATTGATTGCACAATAAAATTATTTACCTACCTTTGCCCTCCCAAAAAAGTTCTTTTAGAATAATATTGAATTGGGAGTCCTGAGCTTGTCGACGGACGCTAAAACCAAAAATTAAAATATGGCAAAAGAAGTAACAGGCTTTGTCAAACTCCAATGCAAAGGAGGTCAAGCCAACCCGGCACCACCAATTGGTCCGGCACTAGGTTCCAAAGGAATCAACATCATGGAGTTCTGCAAACAATTTAATGCAAGAACCCAGGATAAACAGGGAAAAGTTCTTCCCGTTCTCATTACAGTTTATGGTGATAAATCGTTTGATTTTGTAATTAAAACACCTCCGGCTGCAGTACAATTAAAAGACGCTGCAAAAATTGCAAGCGGCAGTAAAGAACCCAATCGCTCAAAAGTTGGTAAAGTAACCTGGGATCAGGTTGAAGAAATTGCTAAAGACAAAATGGAAGATCTAAATGCTTTCAGTCTTAACAGCGCCATGAGAATGATTGCAGGTACAGCACGCAGTATGGGTTTAACCGTTGATGGTAAAGCTCCCTGGGAAAATTAATTACAACATCTGCCGCAAGGCGAAAAATAATTTACAATGATCACTAAAAAAAGAAAAGTTGTTAATGCTAAAATAGAGAAGGATAAAACTTACTCTCTAAAAGAAGCATCTACTTTGGTAAAAGAAATTAATACAACAAAATTTGATAGCTCTGTTGATCTGCATATCCGTTTAGGTGTTGATCCTAAAAAAGCAGACCAGGCAGTTAGAGGAACAGTTTCGCTTCCTCATGGTACCGGAAGAACTAAAAGGGTTTTGGTGCTTTGTACTCCTGATAAAGAAGAAGCTGCAAAAGCTGCAGGTGCTGATTATGTGGGATTAGATGAATACATCGCAAAGATCGAAGGTGGATGGACAGATGTTGATGTAATTGTTGCTACACCTTCGGTGATGCCTAAGATTGGTAGATTAGGTAAAGTGCTTGGCCCACGTAACCTTATGCCAAACCCTAAAACCGGTACAGTAACAAATGATGTTGCTGCTGCAGTTAACGATGTAAAAGGTGGTAAAATTTCTTTTAAAGTAGATAAGGTTGGAATTATTCATGCTTCTGTTGGTCGTGTGAGTTTTTCACCTGATAAGATCGAAGCTAATAGTCAGGAACTTATCAATACGATAATGAAACTAAAACCTTCCAGTTCAAAAGGTACTTACCTTAAAGGATTGAGCATGGCAAGCACAATGAGCCCTGGTATTGCAATTGATACTAAATCTGTGCAGAACTAATTTTAATACGCATGGTTTGTGAAAACAAATCTTAAAAATAATTTTATGACAAAAGAACAAAAGCAGGAAGTTATTGAGGCTTTGAAAAGCAAATTCAGCCAATACAATAATTTCTACATTACTGACACGGAGAATTTATCTGTTGCACAAATCACCAATTTACGCAGGCATTGCTTTAACAAGCAGGTTGAAGTAAAAGTGGCTAAAAATACATTGATAAAAAAGGCATTGGAAAGTTTAGATAATGAAAAGTATGCAGGTGTATACGATTCATTGCATAAGGTTACTGCACTAATGTTTAGCGAAAATCCTAAAGATCCTGCAGTTATTATCAGCAGTTTCCGCAAACAAATAAACGGGGAAAAACCACTTTTAAAAGCGGCGTTTCTTAATGGTGATATTTTTGTTGGTAATGATCAGTTATTGGCTTTGACTAAGATCAAAACTAAAAATGAATTGATCGGTGAAGTTATCAGTTTGTTACAATCACCAATTCAACGTGTACTTGGCGCATTGCAAAACAGGCCTGAGGCTGGAGATAATGCAACTCCAACTGAAGGTACATCTGAAGCTACGGCTAAAACTGAACCGGCAAATACCGAAGAAGCAGCAAGTGCACCTGAAACAACTAACCCCGAACCAACTGCTGACGCAGCTCCGGAAACAAAACCAGAAGCATAATAAATAATTTTTAATAAACCATCCGGCGGATCCGCCTAAGGCGGAGCAGAAGTCGGAAATAAAACAAAAAACATGGCAGACGTAAAACAATTAGCTGAAAACTTAGTAGGCTTAACAGTAAAAGAAGTTCAGGAATTAGCTGAATTCTTAAAATCAGAATATGGTATTGAACCGGCAGCAGTGTCAGTTGCAGCAGGTCCAAGTGATGGCGGTGGTGCAGCAGCAGTTGAAGAAAAAACATCTTTTGATGTTATTCTTAAATCTCCGGGTGCTAATAAATTAGGTATCGTTAAGATCGTTAAAGAACTTACAGGCCTTGGTTTAAAAGAAGCAAAAGATCTTGTTGACGGAGCTCCAAAAGCAATAAAAGAAGGTGTTGATAAAGCAACTTCTGAAGAGATAAAGAACAGGCTTACAGAAGCCGGTGCTGACGTAGAGATTCAATAATTTGAATAAAGATGCTTTAAAAGCCGGGGAGAAATCTCTGGCTTTTATACGTTGATAAAAATGGCAAAAGGTGATGGATAATTACAAAATTTAATTAAATTTATTCCGATAAAGAATACTATATTAAATTTTTGGATATTTTCCCTTACTTTTGCACTCCTTTAATTTTGGATTAAGTGGCTTTATGCCTTGTTTTTAAATCCGGTTACAGGCACTTCTACACTTTAAAAGTTTTAACTACAATATGGCTTCAACTAAAGTAGCTCCTGCTAAAAGAATCAACTTCGGAAAAATTGAACATCTGGCTGAGACTCCCGATCTGCTTGGAATACAAATCCAATCATTTAAAGATTTTTTTCAATTAGAAACAACTCCTGACAAAAGAAATGTTGAGGGTTTATTTCGTGTGTTTAAGGAAAATTTTCCTATCACCGATACCCGTAACATTTTCGTTCTTGAGTTTCTGGATTATTTCGTTGATCCACCACGTTACACAATTGAAGAATGTATTGAAAGAGGTTTAACCTATGCTGTTCCTCTTAAAGCAAAGCTTCGCCTTAGCTGTAATGATGAAGAGCACGTAGATTTCCAAACCATTGTTCAGGATGTGTTCTTAGGAAACATTCCTTACATGACGCCCCGTGGTACTTTTGTTATCAATGGTGCTGAAAGGGTAGTAGTTTCCCAGTTACACCGTTCACCGGGTGTATTCTTTGGTCAGTCAGTTCATCCAAACGGTACCAAGATTTACTCTGCAAGAGTAATTCCATTTAAAGGTGCATGGATGGAATTTGCAACTGACATCAACAATGTGATGTATGCATATATTGATCGTAAGAAAAAATTTCCTGTAACAACATTGCTTCGTTCTATCGGTTATGAAACTGATAAAGACATTCTTGAATTATTCGGAATGGCTGTAGAAGTTAAAGCAGATAAAAAAACATTACATGCCAACATCGGTAAAAGATTAGCGGCCCGTGTTCTTCGTAGCTGGGTTGAAGATTTTGTGGATGAAGATACCGGAGAGGTTGTTAGTTTAGAAAGAAACGAGATCGTTCTTGAAAGAGATACAATTCTTGATGAAGAGAATGTTGCAATGATCCTTGAGCTGAGTGTGAAAAGTGTTTTCATCCAGAGAGAAGAGGTGAGCGGCGATTATGCGATCATCTACAATACATTAAATAAAGATACTTCCAACAGTGAAATAGAAGCAGTACAGCACATTTACCGCCAGTTGCGTGGTGCTGATGCTCCCGATGATGAAACTGCAAGAGGTATAATTGATAAATTATTCTTTAGTGATAAGCGTTATGACCTTGGTGAAGTGGGTCGTTATAAGATCAACAGAAAGCTAGGTTTAAATTACCCTATTGAGAAAAAGACATTAACCAAAGAAGATATAATTGCGATCATAAAATACCTGGTGTTGTTAACCAATGCTAAAAGTGAGATCGATGATATTGATCATTTAAGTAACCGTCGTGTACGTACAGTGGGAGAGCAATTATACGCTCAGTTCGGTGTTGGTCTTGCACGTATGGCTCGTACCATTCGCGAAAGAATGAACGTTCGTGACAATGAGGTATTTACTCCTGTTGATCTTATCAATGCGAGAACATTATCTTCTGTTATCAATTCATTCTTTGGTACATCGCAATTATCACAATTCTTAGATCAGACAAATCCATTGTCAGAGATAACGCACAAGCGTCGTATCTCAGCACTTGGGCCCGGTGGTTTAAGTCGTGAGAGAGCCGGTTTCGAGGTTCGTGACGTTCACTATTCTCACTACGGTCGTCTTTGTACAATTGAAACTCCTGAAGGACCAAACATTGGTTTGATATCTACACTTTGTGTTCATGCCAAGATCAATGAAATGGGCTTTATCGAAACTCCTTATCATAAGGTTAGTGATGGTAAAGTAGATATGAAAAAAGTTACTTTCCTTAGTGCTGAAGAAGAAGACACAAAGAAGATTGCACAGGCAAACGTTGGGGTTGATGATAAAGGAAACTTTATAGAAGATAAAATAAAATCAAGGCAAACAGGCGACTTCCCGATATTAGATAAAGGTGAAGTTGAATACATGGATGTTGCGCCAAATCAAATTGTTGGTTTGAGTGCTTCTCTTATTCCTTTCCTTGAGCATGATGATGCTAACCGTGCTTTGATGGGTTCAAACATGCAACGTCAGGCAGTTCCATTGATCCGTCCGCAGGTTCCAATTGTTGGAACAGGATTGGAAGCTAAGGCTGCACGTGATGCAAGAATCCAGATCCATGCTGATGGTGATGGTGTAATTGAATTTGTTGATGCTAACGAAATTCATGTTCGTTACAACAGGAATCAAACTCAAAAATTAATAAGCTTTGATGAAGATCTTATCATTTACAAGCTTACTAAATTTATAAAAACAAACCAGGCAACCTGTATCAATCTTCGTCCTGCTGTTAAAAAAGGACAGGTTGTAAAAGAAGGAGATTTCTTAACGGAAGGTTATGCAACAAAAGATGGCGAATTAGCGCTGGGACGTAATCTTAAAGTGGCATTCATGCCATGGAAAGGTTACAACTTTGAGGATGCTATCGTTATCAGTGAGAAAGTTGTTAAGGAAGATCTTTTTACTTCAATCCATATTGATGAATTTGAATTGGAAGTGCGTGATACAAAATTAGGTGAAGAAGAATTGACTCCGGATATTCCTAATGTAAGTGAAGAAGCTACAAAAGATCTGGATACAAATGGTGTTATAAGAATTGGTGCTCATGTAAAAGAAGGTGATATCATCATCGGAAAAATTACTCCAAAAGGTGAAAGCGATCCAACTCCTGAAGAGAAGTTGTTGAGAGCGATCTTTGGTGATAAAGCCGGTGATGCAAAAGATGCTTCTTTAAAAGCACCGAGCGGAACAGAGGGCGTTGTGATAGATAAAAAATTATTCCAGAGAGCTAAGAAAGATAAGAACGGAAAAGTAAAAGAAAAAGCTTCTTTAGAAAAGATTGAAAAAACACATGAGAAAAACGAAGCTGATATTTTAGAAGTATTAATAAGCAAATTGCTTACTCTTACTAAAGATAAAAATTCAGCAGGCATCAGCAACAATTTTGGCGAGATATTGATTGGTAAAGGCGCTAAGGTAACGGCTAAAAACCTTGCTGGTATTGATTATCAGAACGTAAATCCTTTGGGATGGACTGCTGATGCAAAAGTTGATGATCACATCAATACTTTGTTGCACAACTACAACATTAAGTACAACGAAGAATTAGGAAGATACAAGAGAGAGAAATTCAACATCTCTATCGGTGATGAATTACCGGCTGGTGTTTTAAAACTTGCTAAAGTTTATTTGGCTGTTAAGCGTAAACTAAAAGTGGGTGATAAGATGGCGGGTCGTCACGGTAATAAAGGAATCGTTGCAAAAATTGTTCGCCAGGAAGATATGCCTTTCCTTGAAGACGGAACACCTGTTGATATCGTATTGAATCCATTAGGTGTACCGAGCAGGATGAACCTTGGACAGATATATGAAACTGTTCTTGGATGGGCCGGCGAAAAATTAGGTTGCCGTTTTGCAACACCAATTTTTGATGGTGCTTCTGTTGATGAAATTGCTGAGCAGGTTGCTAAAGCAGGTCTTCCATTATTCGGTCATACTTATTTGTATGATGGAGAAACAGGAGATCGCTTTGATCAGAAAGCAACAGTTGGTATCATTTACATTATTAAACTTCACCACATGGTTGATGATAAGATGCATGCCCGTTCAATCGGACCATACAGCTTAATTACACAACAACCTTTAGGTGGTAAGGCACAGTTTGGTGGCCAGCGATTTGGTGAGATGGAAGTATGGGCTTTGGAAGCATACGGTGCATCAAACATTTTACAGGAGTTGTTGACTTTGAAATCAGATGATATCATCGGAAGAGCTAAGACTTATGAGGCGATCGTTAAAGGTGATAATATTCCAAAACCAGGTGTTCCTGAATCATTCAATGTATTGGTTCATGAATTAAGAGGTCTTGGATTGGATCTGAAATTTGAGTAGAAGAAAACCAGCTATGAGCTTTGAGCCATGAGCTGTGAGTTAAAAAAATTATTAAACAAAAAATGCCGAGAGCTCATAGCTCGAAGCTGATAGCTAAAAGCTGATTTAATATGCAAAAAAAAGAAAATCGTCCACGTCCAACGTTTTCTCAGATTACAATTGGTTTGGCTTCGCCTGATTCTATTTTAGAAAGAAGTTATGGTGAAGTTTTAAAGCCTGAAACTATTAACTACCGTACTTACAAACCTGAAAGAGATGGTTTGTTTTGCGAAAGAATTTTTGGGCCTGTAAAAGATTATGAGTGTGCCTGCGGAAAGTACAAACGTATCCGTTACAAGGGTATTGTTTGCGACCGTTGCGGTGTTGAGGTTACAGAGAAAAAAGTTCGTCGTGAAAGAATGGGACACATCAAATTGGTAGTGCCTGTTGTTCACATTTGGTATTTTAAATCTCTTCCAAATAAAATTGGTTATTTGTTGGGTATGAGCTCTAAGAAATTAGAGACCATCGTGTATTATGAAAGATTCGTGGTGATACAATCAGGTATCCGTGCTGATAAAGGACAAAATTATTCTGATCTTTTAACGGAAGAAGAATACCTGGATATTTTGGATACACTTCCAAAAGATAACCAACATTTGCCTGATGAAGATCCTGATAAATTTATTGCAAAGATGGGTGCGGAAGCAGTTCATGATATGTTGCAACGAATCGATCTTGATCAATTGTCTTTCGATCTTCGTAATGCAGCAGCAACAGAAACATCTCAACAACGTAAGGCAGATGCATTAAAGCGTCTTTCTGTTGTAGAAAGTTTCCGTGATGCAAATACAAGAATTAACAACCGTCCTGAGTGGATGGTAATGCAATATATTCCTGTTATTCCACCGGAGCTTCGTCCTCTTGTTCCTTTGGATGGTGGCCGTTTTGCATCATCTGATCTTAATGATCTTTATCGCCGTGTTATCATTCGTAACAACCGTTTAAAAAGATTATTAGAGATCAAAGCGCCTGAAGTAATACTTAGAAATGAAAAAAGGATGTTGCAGGAAGCAATCGATTCATTGTTTGATAATTCACGTAAATCAAATGCTGTAAAAGCAGAAGGTGGCCGTGCATTGAAATCTTTGAGTGATGTATTAAAAGGTAAGCAGGGACGTTTCCGTCAGAATCTTTTGGGTAAGCGTGTTGATTACTCAGGTCGTTCTGTAATTGTGGTAGGACCGGAATTAAAAATGCACGAATGTGGTTTGCCGAAAGACATGGCTGCAGAATTATTCAAGCCATTTATAATACGCAAGCTTATTGAAAGAGGTATTGTAAAAACAGTAAAGAGTGCAAGAAAATTAGTTGATAAAAAAGAAGCGATCATTTGGGATATTCTTGAAAATATTTTAAAAGGGCATCCTATCATGTTGAACAGGGCTCCAACACTTCACCGTTTGTCAATCCAAGCTTTCCAGCCAAAATTGATCGAAGGTAAAGCGATACAATTGCACCCGTTGGTAACAACAGCGTTCAACGCGGATTTTGATGGTGATCAGATGGCAGTTCACGTGCCTTTGAGCAACGCCGCAGTATTGGAAGCGCAGGTTTTGATGTTGTCTTCACACAACATTTTAAATCCTCAGAATGGTACACCAATAACCCTTCCTTCACAGGACATGGTATTGGGATTGTATTATATCACTAAAGGAAAAAAATCAACTCCTGAATTAAAAGTAAAAGGCGAAGGGAAATCATTCTATTCTCCTGAAGAAGTTATCATCGCTTATAATGAGCAGGTGATAGATTTGCATGCTAACATAAAAGTAAAAGTGAATGTTCGTAATGACGATGGCACTTTTCAAAATAAACTTTTAGAAACAACAGTTGGCCGTGTAATATTTAACCAGCATGTACCAAAAGGCGCAGGTTATATAAATGCATTGCTTACTAAAAAAGCGTTGAGAGAAATTATTGGTGACATTATTAAATGGACCAATATTCCTGCAACTGCAAAATTCCTGGATGATATTAAAACACTTGGATTCCGTATGGCATTCCGTGGTGGATTATCATTCAACATCAACGATCTTATTATTCCTGATACAAAACAGGAAATGATAGATAATGCAACAGGAGAAGTTGATGAAGTTTGGGATAACTACAACTCAGGTTTAATTACAAATAACGAACGTTACAATGGTATCATTGATATCTGGAGCCGTGTTGATACACGTCTTACAGAAACTTTGATCCGTGAACTTGCAGCAGATAAACAGGGTTTCAATTCTGTTTACATGATGCTTGACTCGGGTGCGAGGGGTTCTAAACAACAGATCAAACAGCTTGCAGGTATCAGGGGTTTGATGGCCAAGCCACGTAAATCAGGTAGTTCAGGAAGTGAGATCATTGAAAACCCGATTCTTTCCAACTTTAAAGATGGACTGAATGTATTGGAATATTTTATCTCTACGCACGGTGCCCGTAAAGGTCTTGCGGATACAGCATTAAAAACTGCAGATGCCGGTTATCTTACAAGAAGATTGGTTGACGTTGCACAGGATGTTGTTATCCTTGATGAAGATTGCGGAACACTGCGTGGTATTGCAACTTCAGCATTAAAAGATAATGAAGATGTGATTGAACCATTGTTGGACAGGATAGTTGGCAGAACATCATTGCATAATGTTTTCAATCCTGTAAATGATGAGATAATTGTAGAAGCAGGTGTAGAAATAACAGATGAAATTGCGCAGAAGATTGATGAGGCAGGCGTTGAAACAGTTGAGATACGTTCTGTACTAACCTGCGAAGCAAAGCGTGGTGTTTGTGTAAAATGTTATGGTAAGAATTTAGCTTCAGGATATACCGCACAGCGTGGTGATTCAGTAGGAATTATTGCAGCACAATCAATCGGTGAACCGGGAACACAGTTAACACTGCGTACGTTCCACGTGGGTGGTGTGGCAGGTTCTGCATCTGTTGAATCAACATTAGTTGCAAAGTTTGATGGTACTGTTCAGTTCGATGGTTTAAGAATTGTTGATGCAGTTGCTAATGATAAATCAAAAATAAAAGTTGTTATTGGCCGTACTGGTGAAGTAAGAATTATGGATGTGAAGAATGATCGTTTGTTAATTACAAACAACATTCCTTACGGTGCAACTTTAAATGTAAAAGATGGTCAGAAAGTAGTTAAGGGTGATATACTTTGCACATGGGATCCGTTCAACAATGTTATCGTTTCTGAAATTGATGGTAACGTTAAGTTTGAGCATATTGTAGAAGGTATTACCTATCGTGAAGAAGCTGATGAGCAAACAGGTCACAGGGAAAAAGTGGTTATCGAAACAAAAGATAAAGCACGTATCCCATCATTGATCATCGAAAATAAAAAAGAAAGCAAAGGCTATAATTTACCTGTAGGTTCTCACATCATCATGGAAGAGCAGGAAGAAGTAAAAGCCGGCCAGGTGGTTGTAAAAATTCCACGTGTGTTAGGAAAGCTTCGTGATATCACAGGTGGTTTGCCAAGAGTAACAGAATTATTTGAAGCAAGAAATCCCGGTAACCCTGCAGTAGTTTCTGAGATCGATGGTGTGGTTTCTTTCGGTAACATCAAGCGTGGTAACAGGGAAATAATTGTGGAAGCAAGAGATGGTGTTGTTAGAAAATATCTTGTTCCGCTTACCCGCCAGATTCTTGCACAGGATGGTGACTTTATAAAAGCAGGTATCGCATTGAGCGACGGGCAGATTGCTCCCGCAGATATTTTGTCTATCAAAGGTCCGTTTGCAGTACAGGAATATGTTGTAAATGAAATTCAGGAAGTTTACAGATTACAAGGTGTAAAAATAAATGATAAGCACATCGAAGTTATTGTTAGGCAGATGATGCGTAAGGTAACTATCGAAGATGCAGGTGATACAAAATTCTTGGAAGGAGATACAGAAGACCGTTACGATTTTAATGTTGAGAACGACTGGATCTTTGATAAAAAAGTTGTTACAGAAGCAGGTGATTCTCAAAAGATGAGACCGGGACAAATTATTACACTTCGTGAAGTAAGAGAAGAGAATTCAATTTTACGCCGTGCTGATAAAACAGTAGTTGAGTTCCGTGATGCAAGGCCGGCAACATCTTCACCGTTGTTGTTGGGTATTACAAAAGCATCATTGGGTACACATAGCTGGATATCTGCAGCATCGTTCCAGGAAACAACGAAAGTGTTGTCGTCTGCTGCGATACAGGGTAAAACAGATGAGATGATGGGCTTGAAAGAGAACGTTATCACAGGTCATCCAATACCGGCGGGTACAGGAATGCGTGACTTTGACGGCATGATAGTTGGCAGCAAAGAAGAGTATGAATTGCTGATGACTTCTAAGGAAGCAATGGCATTTGATGAGGAAGAGTAATCTTTCGAAATAATATTAATGATTAAGGAGTAAGATTTTTTCTTACTCCTTTTTTTTATTCAGGCTATGTTGTTAGGGTCTTCCTGTAAACACGTAATCCACAACAGTAGAGAGTTTGAGGATAACTAAATATTAAAAAAGCCTCACAATGGCACAAAATGTGTTCAAAGTGAGGCAACCTTGATATTTCTATCTGATGACAAATTTACTATTT
>DATCOF010000332.1:0-17050 GCA_036564845.1 Chitinophagaceae bacterium
TTATTTCTTTTGACTTGGCGAATTTTTCTATTTTTGCACTCCTTAAAATTATTGCAAGATAATTTTGGGCCTATAGCTCAGCTGGTTAGAGCACCTGACTCATAATCAGGTGGTCCCAGGTTCAAATCCTGGTGGGCCCACTGAAAATCAAGCAGTTATGAATTAAATTTTATAACTGCTTTTTCATTTGATACATGATTTGATACATGTTTTTTCTTAACTATTTATTGATTATTAACAATTATTTAAAAAATTCTTTTTGCAAATCATCTTTTGTTAACGATAATTTGTCTTTTTTCATTTTCATATTATATTTTGTCAATGGTAATTTTAGAATAAACTGACTACCCCGTCCGACCGCCTGCCCGACTGAGTCATTCGGGCGGCCTTCGCCTTCATTCGTCTCCACATTAATTCCCTCACCATGCGCTTTTACAATATCATTATTAAAGACAATGTCAATTCTTTCCTTTGGTTTTGTATTGCAAGGTCACAACGAATGAACAATTTTACTAACGGTGAATAAATTTCCCTGGGAGGCGTGATGGAAAGAGGTGAGATTTCTGATGGAGGTTCCTCTGTTTATAGAATATCTTGTGAATTAAACCGTGAGCTAAGGAATTAAATATTTCATAGCTGCTGAGAACTATATGAGTGCCTCATTTGACAAGTTTAAATAGAGCACCAAAAATTGCTCCTGTAGTTGAAGGGTTTCAGCAGGGAAGAAATCGATGATTAAATGATAAGCATCGGGGTATGTTTGGATGATGGGTTTATTTGATATAGTTGGAATTTACTTTTGATTTACCTTTAGTTGACGAAAAATGAAAACGGATTGAATTCCGGGAGAAACAATTGACCTTTTGAAAGAGCCACTGGCTGTGTATAAAAAGAAAAAAAAGGTTAGTAAAAACGTTAGTAAAGGCATGAAAAATTATAAAAAAAGCTACGGCGGTAAGTATAAATTATTAAAAAAATCAGCGAGTCAGGTTCTACGAATCGGAGGGCTGGTTTCTGGTTTGAATACTATCACTGTCACTAAAATTTCATAGAAATATGAAGCTCTTCCATTGCCAGTAACCCCTATTTCGGGAGTTAACGGCTAACTATATCTATTTTAAAAGGCCAAACTTTTAAATATATATGTTTTAAAATC
The DNA here is from genome assembly GCA_036564845.1 of Chitinophagaceae bacterium. Lineage (GTDB taxonomy): Bacteria > Bacteroidota > Bacteroidia > Chitinophagales > Chitinophagaceae > Ginsengibacter. Next base: position 1,157 of record DATCOF010000332.1, read on the forward strand.
TGCTATCAACAGAGTATTGATATTAATTCCTAATCCAAGAATAATTTTTATAGCATAATCGCATAACATGGAGCCTATGATACCCGGCACTGTACCCATTACACCGTTTTCTCCGCAACTAGGTACATCTTCTGGATTGGGCGCTTCCGGATAAATATCTCTCAGATTTTTACTTCCCTTATAATTAAATATTGCTAACTGTCCTTCAAATTTTAAAATACTTCCATACACCAATGGCTTGTTTAATTGCACACACACATCATTTACTAAATAGCGGGTTAAAAAATTATCGGAGCCATCAACCACAATATCAAACTGCGAAATAATACTTTCTGCATTTGACTCCTGTAACAATTCATTAAAAACAATGCAGGATACATTTGGATTAACGGCATTTATTTTTTGTGCTGCCGTTGCTGCTTTTGGTTTACCAATATCATCAGCCGAAAATAATATCTGCCGGTGAAGGTTATGTATTTCTACTTTATCAAAGTCAATGATACCAAGTGTTCCAACACCTGCTGCACCTAAGTATTGCAAAACAGGACAGCCCAAACCACCTGCACCAATCACTAATACCTTTGCTCTTTTAATTTTAAATTGTCCTTCAATACCAATCTCATCCAGCATAAACTGGCGGCTGTATCGGTTTATTTCTTCAATTGTAAAATCTGCCATGATTAAAATATTTTATCCCAGTCTTTCCAAACAGGTTCGTAACCATTTGCAGTAATCATTGCAGCTACTTCGGCAGAAGAACGGTCGTCACTTATTTCAAATTGTTCTAATGAATCTTCATCCACGCTGTAGCCACCGGGATTTGTTTTAGAACCTGCACTCATAGTAGTAGTGCCGAGTTTCATGATGTTATTTCTGAATATTTCGGTTTCTCTGGTAGAGATAGATATTTCCAATTCTTCATTCATCAGCCGGTATGCACAAATTAATTGCACCAATTCTTTATCGCTGATATGATAATTGGATATATCAACACCTTCTGCCGGGCGGATGCGCGGGAATGATAAAGAATATTTTGTTTGCCAGTAAGTTTTTTGTAAATAATCTAAATGTAATGCACAAAAAAACGAATCGGTACGCCAATCTTCCAATCCCAATAAAACACCTAACCCTATTTTGTGCATACCTGCAAGACCAACCCTGTCAGGTGTTTCAAGGCGATAATAAAAATTAGACTTCTTTCCTTTGAGGTGATAATCCCTGTATTTTTCTTTGTGATAGGTTTCCTGATATACTAAAACAGAATACAATCCGGCACGTTGCAATTGAGCATATTCATCCTGCGACAAAGGTTGTACTTCGATGGAGATATTGGCAAAATGCGGTTTAATAATTTCAAAAGCATTCAAAAAATAATCAACATGCACGGTATGAATCGATTCGCCTGTTACTAATAAAATATGGTTAAAGCCATGTTGTTTGATAACATTAATTTCCTGCAGGATTTCGGCTGCCGTTAATGTTTTACGTTTTATTTTATTATCGAAACTAAAGCCACAATAAGTACAGATATTATTACATTCATTGCTTAAATAAACGGGTGCAAATAACTGTATGGTTTTACCAAAACGCTTTTGCGTAAGTTGATGACTTAATTGCGCCATCTCTTCTAAATAAGGCGATGCTGCAGGCGAGATTAATGCTTTGAAATCTTCCAATGTTCTGTGTGTGGCAGCAAGAGCTGCTTCTACATCTTTTACAGTTTTTGTTTGGATAGATACCTGCACTTCATCCCAGGAATATTGATCGTAAATATCTTTAAACTGTTTCATGTAAAAATTGGGTTAAAGGGCTTGAGGCAATTGCATGATGAACTTTATTGGCCAGCTTACTTTCAAAAGCCATACGACCCGCTTGTACAGCGAATTTAAAAGCGATGGCCATTTGTGTGGGATTACCGGCAATTGCAATAGCTGTGTTTACCAATATCGCATCGGCACCTATTTCCATTGCCAAAGCCGCATCCGAAGGTGATCCAATACCTGCATCAATAATCACAGGTACATTAGTTTGTTCGATGATGATTTGTAAAAAATCGAAGGTCTTTAATCCTTTATTACTGCCAATTGGCGAACCTAAAGGCATGACTGCGGCAGTGCCTGCATCTTCTAAACGTTTGCACAAAACAGGATCGGCATGGATATAAGGCAACACTACAAAACCAAGCTTTGCCAGTTCTTCTGTGGCTTTTAAAGTTTCTATTGGGTCGGGCATTAAATATTTCGGGTCAGGATGAATTTCTAATTTCACCCAGTTCGTTTCCAATGCTTCTCTTGCCAGTTGTGCTGCCAGCACTGCTTCTTTAGCAGTTCGCACACCGGATGTATTGGGCAACAAATTAATATGCGGATGTTGCAGATGCGATAACAAAGTATCGGTTTCTGTTTCTAAATCCACACGTTTTAAAGCCACTGTTACCATTTCAGATTCCGATGCCAATACTGCTTCTTCCATTTGTAAAGAAGAACCAAATTTGCCTGTTCCCAGAAACAAACGTGATTGAAATACTTTACCTGCTATCATTAATTGTTTCATATAAAAATTTGTTTAATTGTTGTACTAATAATTTTTTATCAGGATGATTGGTGATGACACCCGACACGGCCACTCCATACACTCCTGTTTGTATGATTGCCTGAATATCTTCCGACCCAATACCACCAATAGCATATACCGGCATTTGAATCTGGCGCTGCTCCAATTCATTCATGATTTTTTTATAACCCTCTAAACCCAATACAGGACTGAGTTGTTCTTTGGTTGTTGTAAAGCGAAAAGGACCTAAGCCAATGTAACTGCATCCTTCATCAACACGTTTTAACACATCACTTAAAGTGTTTGCAGTGCCGCCAATAATTTTATCGCCAATAATTTTTTTTGCTTCAGCAACTGGCATATCCTGTAAACCAAGATGCACTCCATCAGCATCTGTTTCTTTTGCAATTTGGGGATGGTCGTTGATAATAAAAATTGCTGTGTATGATAAGCACATTTCTTTTATCTGCTTCGCCAATACTTTTATTTCTTCTGTTGATGCGTTTTTAAAACGTAGTTGTATCCACTCGCAACCTGCATCCAGCGCTGCCCGAATATTTGTGATTTGCTCCGTAGCGGTTGTTCCCTGCGATATGTATTGAAGTTTACTATACATGATGATATCCTAATAATGTTTTATTGCTTAATAAAAATTTTTCAACATGTTTCTTTGCATTGATACAGGATGTTGTCAAATCAAAACCCAATGCAAGATTTGCTGTAATGGCGGCAGACAAAACACAGCCGGAACCATGTTTGGAACTTACGCCTGTTGTTGTTGCCTCCAATTTTATTACCTCGTTTTTTGTGTATAAATAATCAACGCCTGTTTCTTCATTGTTATGGCCGCCTTTTAATAATACATTACAATAGACTGATAATTTCTGCGCTGCTTCTTTTGCATTCACGGAAGGCAACAGTTGCATTGCTTCATTGTAATTGGGTGTTATTAAAAAAACTTTTGAAAAGGTTTCAAACAACAGTTCTTCATTCATCTCTTCATTCCAGAAATTAAAACCACTGGTAGATTTTATAACTGTATCAATTACAATTTTTGCCATTTTATTTTTTTGATAAATGAAAGAAACAACCTTTTCTAATCTATTTATGTTTTCTATAACCCCTATTTTTACTGTCTTCACATCGTAATGCGATAACATGATTTCAAGAGATTGTAATATATCTTTTTCATCTTCCCACCTTATAGCAAAAAATTCATCTTCTGTTTGTAAAGTTTGTGCGGTGCTGATTCCCAAACCATAAACTTTATGTTGTTCAAATGTTTTTATATCTGCGAGCAAACCTGCACCGGCAGAAGGGTCAAAGCCTGCAATGCTTAATACTACCGGTCTGTTTGCTTCCATGCTTTTTGCAATGCTTTAAATTTTTGAATACTTTTTTCCGGCTTTTGCCATATTGTTCCCAAAGCTGCAATGCCATCAAATTTCATATCCGCCACCTTTCTAATATTTGTTGCATCTATACCTCCAATGGCAATTACTTTTGGATGGTTCTTCTTAACCGGAAATATAAAATCATCATTCAATGTTGAAGTATATCCTTGCTTGGAAATACTGTTAAACACCGGACCGAAAAAAGTGTATCTAAAAAAAGATGACAAAGTATTATACACTTCTGTATGATGAATGGAAGTTGATAAAATATTATTTGTTTTTAACGCTGTCAATATTTCTTCGCTCATTTCTTTTCTCTTAGCTTCTGTAAAATGCAAACGGTTCATTCCAAAATCACCAGCCATTTCATGATGCTGATGTAAAGCAATTTGATGATGAAATTGCGGACTTATTTTTCCTATCAATTCTCTTAAATCATCAACATGCGCTTCCGGCTTTCTTAAGTGTAATATTTCTAATCCTGCATCAAATAATGCATTGATGATATTGGCTTCATCAACTATCGCTGTTGGATAAGAAATTACCACTAACATTTACTGATAAATTTCTTTACCGCTTTCAATGAACGCTGCACTTTTTTCCTGCATCCCTTTTTCTGCAAAATCCCTTATCTCCTGTGTTATCTGCATAGAACAAAATTTTGGTCCGCACATAGAACAGAAATGCGCAACCTTAGCTCCATCCGCGGGTAATGTTTCATCATGAAATTCGCGGGCAGTATCCGGGTCAAGTGATAAATTGAACTGGTCGTCCCAGCGAAATTCAAACCTTGCTTTGCTTAAAGCGTTATCCCTGTATTGCGCCCCGGGATGGCCTTTGGCAAGGTCCGCTGCATGTGCGGCAATCTTGTAAGTAATTACTCCATCTTTCACATCTTTTTTATTGGGCAATCCCAAATGTTCTTTTGGTGTTACGTAACAAAGCATGGCAGTGCCATACCAGCCAATCATAGCTGCGCCAATGGCAGAAGTGATATGGTCGTAGCCCGGAGCAATATCAGTAGTTAAAGGGCCGAGTGTATAAAACGGTGCTTCTTTACAGAACTCTAATTGTTTTTCCATGTTTTCTTTTATCAGGTGCATGGGTATGTGGCCGGGACCTTCATTCATCACCTGCACATCATGCTTCCATGCAATTCTATTAAGCTCGCCCTGCGTTTTCAATTCGGCAAACTGCGCTTCATCATTCGCATCAGCAATACTGCCGGGGCGCAAGCCATCTCCCAAAGAAAAAGATACATCATACTGCTTCATTATCTCACACAATTCTTCAAAATGAGTATATAAAAAACTTTCTTTATGATGTGCCAGGCACCATTTCGCCATGATAGAGCCACCACGGCTAACGATACCGGTTAAACGCTTTGCAGTCATTGGAATGTAGCGAAGCAACACTCCTGCATGAACCGTAAAATAATCAACACCCTGCTCTGCCTGTTCAATTATCGTATCGCGATAAATTTCCCATGTAAGATCTTCGGGTTTTCCATCCACCTTTTCCAGCGCCTGGTAAATCGGTACGGTTCCGATAGGCACAGGAGAATTTCGGATAATCCATTCTCTTGTTTCATGAATATTTTTACCGGTAGATAAATCCATAATATTATCAGCGCCCCAGCGACAGGCCCACACCGCTTTTTCAACTTCTTCTGTAATGCTGCTGCTTACTGCGCTATTACCAATATTGGCATTTATTTTTACCAGGAAATTTCTGCCGATAATCATCGGCTCCAGTTCAGGATGGTTAATGTTGGCAGGAATGATAGCACGGCAGGCAGCTACTTCATCTCTTACAAACTCAGGTGTGATAATACCTTTGGGAGTATTGGCGCCAAAACTATTACCAGTATGTTGCCGGGTTAATAATTCATACTGTCCGTTCAATTTATATTTCAATGCATCTATCCGTTGATTTTCCCTGATGGCAATGTATTCCATCTCAGGCGTGATAATGCCTTTTTTAGCATAATGCAGTTGCGTTACATTGCCGCCGCTTTTTGCACGCAAAGGTTTTTTAATATGCTCAAAACGCAATGCATTAAGAGATGCATCTTCTTTGCGTTGCTTACCGTATGCAGAAGAAACTTCATCTAACTGCTCAACATCTTTTCTATCCAATATCCATTGCTCGCGCAAACGGGGCAATCCTTTTTTAATATCTATCTGCACGTTTTCATCGGTATATGGTCCACTGGTATCATACACTATTACCGATGGATTATCTTCCGTTTTTCCTCCGGTAAGTTTAGTAGGTGAAAGTGTTATTTCACGCATGGCTACTTTAATATTTTTATGCAACGTTCCTTCTGCATAAAATTTTTTAGAGCCTTCAAAAGGAGCAGTGGAGATGGTTTCCTGTCCGGGCGCTTTATCTGTTTTTTTCATATACTTTTTTTTGGTGAAGTATTTTGTTGCCAATTTTATTTATTAAAATGGGTTGCATAATGCATCAATGCATTAGCCGCCCTGGGTAGCCTTTATAACCAGCACATCATCGTTTTGCTTCAATATATAGCTGTTCCATTGTGCCTGCGGAACAACAGTTTCATTAACTGCTACAGCAATACCTTTTTGTTTTTCACCTATTAAATTATTCAGAATAATTTGAACAGAGGTTTGTTCCTGAATTTGTTGCGGATGATTGTTGAAAATGATTTCCATTCCTTATATGATTTAATTAAACTTCAGGAATGGCGCAATGTGAAAGTATGTTTCTACTTTTCCCTCCGGCAGCATTATCTGCATCAGGTTTGTAGGGTATCATCTCAGCCTTTCGGCACCCCTAAAGTTTGAGAGCAAATATATATAATATTTATTCTGGTTATTGCAAATAAAATTTTATAGCTGTGTTATATTTTGTTGTTTTTATGTTATTTAATTTTCAATAATTTCCGGTTGCTGTTTAGTAAGCATAGTTCTCAACTTCCCTTAAACCCGTACACACAATGCCTGCATCCACTCTTGCAGCAATAGCCCCTCAGCAAGTGATACATTTCTGTAAACACCCAATACTTGCCTTCTTTGTAATAATGCAATCCCTCAACAAACATTTCCTTTTGTGTAGGGAAACGATATTTTTTTGCCGTTTTTAGGTCATGGTTAATTTTTGCAAGACAGTCCTTGCACAAACAATCAAAATATGTTTTTGATAAAAAATCACTAACGTCATCGCTCAATTGCACTGTGTTGCATTGGCAGTTTGCAATATCTCCCATTTTACAAATAAATAGGCTATTGCATTTAGGGCAATATTTTTCTTCATGTTTCTCCATTTATACAAAAATAAAAGAGCAGGCAATTGGTTTATTCAATTACCTGCTCTCTGAAATTATAAAATGGTGGATTGATGAATTAATAGTCGCAACTCTTTTGCTGCTTCTACCATTTCTATCAATGCTTTTTTTGTTTCATCCCAATGGCGTGTTTTCAATCCGCAATCAGGATTTACCCAAAGCTGATCGGCAGGAATAACAGATTTAGCTTTTTCCATCAATGCTACCATTTCTGTTTTTGAAGGAACCCGTGGTGAATGGATGTCATACACTCCTGGCCCAATTTCATTTGGATATTTAAAATCGGCAAACGCATCTAACAATTCCATTTGCGAGCGGGAACACTCAATAGTAATTACATCCGCATCCATGTCGGCAATGTTTTGGATGATGTCGTTAAATTCTGAATAACACATGTGCGTATGGATCTGCGTTTCATCCTGTACGCCACTTGCCGAAATTTTAAATGCATTTACAGCCCATTGTAAATACTCCTGCCAATTTTCTTTTCGCAAGGTCAAGCCTTCACGAATGGCAGGTTCATCAATCTGGATAATTTTTATTCCCGCTTTTTCCAAATCAATAACTTCATCACGTATAGCCAATGCAATCTGCATACAGGTTTCGCTGCGGGGCTGATCATTGCGTACAAAGCTCCACTGCAAAATGGTAACGGGTCCCGTCAACATTCCTTTTACTATTTGCTTTGTTAATGATTGGGCATATATTGACCATCTTGCTGTCATAGGTGCAGGGCGGCTTACATCACCATAAATGACAGGCGGCTTTACACAGCGGCTGCCATAGCTTTGTACCCAGCCGTTTTTAGTAAAAGTAAAACCATCCAATTGTTCACCAAAATATTCAACCATATCATTACGTTCAAACTCGCCATGGACCAACACATCAATACCTGTTTCTTCCTGCCAATAAATGGTTTCTGCTATTTCTTTCGCAATCAGTTCTTCGTATTGTTGTTCTGTAAGCTCTCCTTTCTTAAGCCTGGCTCTCCAGCTTCTTACTTCGGATGTTTGCGGAAACGAACCAATGGTAGTTGTTGGAAACATTGGTAAATGCAGGGCTTCACGTTGTTTTATTTTTCTTACAGAAAAATCATTTGCCCTTACTGCATCTTTTTCTGTAATGGCAGCAACACGTTCTTTAACTGCCTTGTTGTGAATAAGAGCAGATGTTTTGCGGCTTTCATTGGCATGGATATTTTCCTGTAATTTTAAATTTGCTGCTTTTGTATTTTCTCCGCTTGCTAATTGTTTAAGCGTTACCACTTCATCAATTTTTTGTTTGGCAAAAGCAAGCCATTGTTTTATTTCGGGGGTTAATATTTGTTCGTTTGTTTCCAAATCCAAATCGCATGGCGAATGTATTAATGAACAAGATGGCGCTATCCAAACTCTTTCCGCGCCAATTTTTTCTATTGCTTTATGGATGAATGCAAGTGACTGTTGAAAATCATTTTTCCAGATATTTCTGCCATCAACAATACCCAAAGAAAGATTGGTTTTTGTTCTTACAAAGTCAGTTGCCAATATATCGTCTAACTGTGAAGGGCAGCGAATCAAATCAAGATGTATAGTTTGTACAGGAAGGTGTAATGCGGTTTGCAGGTTTTGTCCGTAACATTCAAAATAACTTGCTACAATGATATGCAGGTTTGGAAATTTATTTTTTATTTCCTGGTATGTTTGTACAATAACCTGCAGTTCTGCTTCAGTTAGGTTTAATGCTAAACATGGTTCATCAAATTGAATATAATGAGCATTGTTATTATCCAGTTTATTCAATACTTCCAGATAAACCGGCAATAAATTTTTGATAAGTTCCAGCCGATGGAATCCCTCTTGTTTTTCTTTGCCTAATAGTAAATATGATACTGGCCCCAACAATACCGGCTTTGTATTAAACCCCCCTTGCTTTGCTTCAAGAAATTCACTGAACACTTTGTTTGAATACAAAGTAAATTTTTGATTGGCGGTAAATTCAGGAACGATGTAATGGTAATTAGTATCAAACCATTTTGTCATTTCCATAGCAGTAATATCATACCCGTCTTTTTGATACCCTCTTGCCATAGCAAAAAGCAAATCAATATCCGGAAGTTGCTTTGCTTCCATAAGATTATGAAACCTTTCGGGAATTGCCCCAACCATCAGGCTGATGTCAAGCACCTGATCATAAAAAGAAAAATCATTGCAGGGTATCAAATCAATACCTGCATTCTTTTGCAGTTCCCAGTTTTGATGGCGAATGGTTTTCCCTGTTTGTAATAATTGCTGAACCGTCAGTTTGCCTGCCCAATACAGTTCGGAAGCTTTTTTGAGTTCACGTTGGCCGCCTATCCTCGGGTAGCCTAAGTTGTGCGTTTGCATTTTTTGTTGCTTTAAAAATGATAAAATTGGTTTAAAGCTCTTTTGCTAAACCTCACAATGTTTTGTAAAAAGAAGGGAAAGTAAAGGGGTAGGTACATAATAAGCAACAGGAATAGTTGGCTTATAAAATTAAAATGTACATCAACCTGACTGCCTGCTTCATTCCACGAAAGCATTGTCAACACGGTAAAGGCAGGTCTCCTGACTTGTAACATTTTTACCGTCCTTCCCGCTTTTAGGCAGTGGATACTCATGGGTAAAAACTTTAGCGTTACTTACAGTTGCGGGACAGTTTGTGATTTGCACACAATTCCCTATTAATTTACATTAAGTAAAACCTTCTCCGATTGATGAAGAAATAAAGTAAAGAACTCTTGGTGGAAAGATAGCTTATTCAAGCCGCTTAGAAAAAATACATTTTATCTAACCCTGCTGTAACTCTTTAACCTGGCTTGCGTCTTTTTGTTTTTCCATTATTTTATAATCCACAATAAAATGATGTTGATCTGTGGTGAATAGTAACAGATGACCGAGTTCTACTTTTTTATTGACCTTGCCCTTGCTTATCCAAGCGATAGCTATCGGATCAGTCTATTCTTCAAATATGCAATATATCTTTTCTGCAGCAGGAATAACTTCCTTTCAGCAGCCTGGTTCTATTTGTCCGGTAATTTTTTTACATTACCTGGCTGAGATGTTGCTTTACGCTTTATTTCTTTTGATCTTCCTTTTTTCCTTTGAATACCTGCTGAGACGTTTTGCGGAAATTGACTTTCTAAATCGCTTCTGAGTTGTTGATCTTGTGCCAGCCTTTCAGATCAGAATGCTCTCTGAGGTCTTTGACTACATCTATACATTTGCGCAAGTTGTCCCATAGTAAATTCAGAGCTACAGGGAAATGAACATTGGTTTCAATAGTATAGCTATCTGTCTTAAGCCTAATGGCCTCTTCTTCTTTTTTTAAGTAGCGGGTATCCTGCTTCTGCTATTATCTCATTAATTTCTTCCAGCAATTTATCATCCAGCAGGCTTACATTATCTAAAATATTCTGATGCCGACAGTATACAGCAATATAACAATGCTTAATCTGATGGGAAAAAATTTATTAACTCAAACAGCTTTTAAATACTAAAATTACTTTTTGTTCGTTTATATAATTATTTATAAACGGGGTGAATTTTTTATCTCTTTTAAAAAAAACAAAATATCCTTACGTGAAAAACAAAATTTTAATGGCTATCTCTTTAATGATAGCAATAGTAGTTTTAAGCTCATATATAGTTACAAACTATAATTATCACCCGACTTACAGTTCTCAGCCGCCTCAAGGTTACACCGGAGCCACAGGTGCTTATTGCACAAGTTGTCACAGCAGTTATTCTCTAAATAACTCAGGAGGCTCTGTATCAACAACTGGACTTCCTTCCGCAAACTACACTGCAGGAACTACCTATAATTTTAGTATTACTACAACTCATAGCGTTGCGGATAGAAAGAAATGGGGCTTTTCAATTATTGCATTAAATTCCGCAGGTTCACCCGTAGGTACTTTTTCTTCAACAAATCCAAATGCTGCTTTAAACGGCAGCGAATTGAGCCACTTTAATGCTGTAGCTACAGGCTCCTAATCTTCATATACTTATAATAATTTAAGTTGGACCGCTCCTGCTACGCCAGGAATAAATGATAATACAATTACTTTTTATTATGTTGGTAATGCTGCCAATGGAAACTTAAATTCATTAGGTGATTATATTTACGCAGCTACACTTGTTACCAGTCTATCTGTTCTTCCTATAACCCTTAGCAATTTTGTTATCAACTTAAAAGATAATTCTGCGTTATTGAATTGGACTACTCAAAATGAGATAAATACTAAATACTTTTCTATTGAAAAAAGCGCTGACGGGCAAAACTTTTTTGAAACAGGACGGATATCTGCCGCAGGCAACAGCAGTACTGCACTCAATTATAATTATACAGATAATGCAGCATGCTATTTTGATTCGCCAACATATTACAGAATAGTAACAGTAGATGTTGATGGTAAAAAGTCTTATTCAGAAATTAAAAACGTACTGTTTAAAACCAATGATACATATGTAAAAAATGTATTCCCGAACCCTGTTAAACCTGGCGGTCAACTTCAAATACAAATTGAAAGCCAAAAGGGCATGACGGCTAATTTAAATATAATAAGTGTGGACGGTAAATATTTAAAGAAAGTTTCTCTAAAAGTATTTAAAGGCAGCAATACATTTTATATTAGTATACCTGCTAACCTCGCAACAGGGATGGTACTCGCAGATTTTTATTTAGATGGTAAAAAACAACAAATTCCTGTTATAGTAAGCAATTAAAGCAAACATAAACGCGAACTTTTGAACAAAAGAATATCTTATGAAATATAAAACTCATTATTTTTTTATAATATGCTTCTGTTACATCCTTTGTGAGGGATGCGAAAAGAAAAAAGAAGTGTTAGCATATCCCCAATCAACATGCGATACTTTATCAGTAAAATACAGTCTTCAGGTAGTTACTGTTTTAAATACGAATTGCTATTCATGTCACTCCAGTGCAAACGCTAATACATCCGGAGGCGGCGTAAAATTAGATACTTATCCTGATGTCAATCCATGGGCAGCTAATGGGAGTTTATTAAATAATATAATGCATACACAGGGCTATGATCCGATGCCTAAAAACACGGCTAAGCTTTCAGATTGTGATATTGCTAAAATAAGAATATGGGTAACCAATGGATATCCAGATAATTAAAATATTTTTTTGAATGAATAAATTTTGCAATGATGAAACAAATAATATTAATGTCTTGCCTTACAATTTGTTTAGCCACGGGGTTTTCGCAGAAAATATACCAAACAAGATCAGGCAATATCAGTTTTTTCTCCAATGCTCCTATTGAAAATATTGAAGCTGCAAACAATGAAGTAAGTACAAAATTGAGCACTAACGGGCAAGTTATTTTTTTAGTGGCGATAAGAAGTTTTGTATTTAAAAACAGTTTAATGCAGGAGCACTTTAATGAGGACTATATGGAAAGTGATAAATATCCCAAAGCAACTTTTTTTGGCAACATAACCAATATAAATGAAGTGAATTTTGCGAAAGATGGAATTTATAATGTAATTGTAAATGGTGATTTAGAAATACATGGCGTGAAAAAGAAAATACAGGCCCCCGCTGTATTAGAAATTAAAGATGGTAAGTTAACTGCAAAAACATCTTTTGAATTAGCCATTAAGGATTACGGGATAACCGGAAGTTACATTGGGTCTAAAATAGCTAATGATATTAAAATAACACTGAATTGTATATATGAATAAATCATTTTTAAATAGGTGATTGGTGTCTTTTTTATTAATTTCTAAAGAAAATTTATGAGGATATTTATGCGCTATACTTCTACTTGCATTTTTCTAATAATTTTTTCGTCAAATATTTATGCGCAAAATTTATTTGATATCGCAAAAAAGGAAATGGAAAATGATAAAAAAAATACAACCGTACTTACCATCGCTACATTTAAAAGTACAAGGCTTATAAACGGACAGTCTGTTGAAACACTAAAAAAAGGTTTAATGGATGTGCGCATTCACCATAGGTTTGGTTTTCTAAGCCAGGGCATTAATGACTTATATGGACTAGAAACTGCTACCGGTTCATTAGGTCTTGATTTTGGTTTAACAAACAGATTAATGGTTGGTTTTAGCAGAAGTAGCTTCCAAAGACAGTTGGAAGGCTTTCTAAAATATCGTTTACTAAGGCAAAGTGAAGGAAAGGTAGTTATGCCATTGTCTTTAACCCTATATTCTTCTATGGTGCTTAGAACAGGCAAACAAACTACTGCTTATAAAACAACAGTATCTGACAGAACTTCATATGTATACCAGTTACTGATAGCCCGAAAATTTAATGAAGGGCTCTCTCTTCAACTTATGCCGACGTTTATTCATTTTAATATGGTATATGCTGCTACAGATCCAAACGATCTTTTTTCCCTGGGCATTGGCGGAAGACAAAAAATATCAAAGCGAATAAGTTTGAATGCAGAATATTATTACCAATTTGATAAATTTTCAGGTTATTACAATTCATCGTCTATAGGTGTAGACATTGAAACGGGAGGGCACGTTTTTCAGCTGCATTTTACTAATTCTACCGGAATGACAGAGCCAACTTTCATACATCAAACTACGGGCAGATGGGATAATGGGGACATTCATTTTGGATTTAATGTGTCGAGGGTTTTTGATATATCAAAAAAGAAAAAATCAATTAAATAATCATCCTATGAAAAAATTAATTAAAGGCGCCATTATAGTATTAATACTTGTAATTACATGTATATGGTATTTTATTTTTTATCATCCTTCCTGCTATAAAAGAGATGTAGCAAAGGAGAATTCAGTTATTGTAAATGCTGTAAATATGGTAAAACAATATAAGGAAAATGAAGATTCAGCAAATCTTAAATATCTTAATAAGGTTGTTGAAATAAAAGGCATAATAAGTAGTGTTGATAAAAATCAAAAAGGGGAAGTAACATTAATCCTCAAGGGGCCTGATGAATTTTCAAATGTGTTCTTAACCTTACAAAATAATAAGAACAGAGTTAACCCCGGTGAAAGTGTAGTTTTAAAAGGCATTTGTACAGGATATTTGATGGATGTAATAGTCATTGATGCAATTGTTATTTCTTAGGAAAATTATAAATGATATACAAATAAGTATTTTTCCGATTCAGCTTTGGCCAAGATAAAGAAAAATACCGGTTGCCAGGTTAAAAATTTCAAGGAATACATGCAACAGGGAAGATTCTAAAAACAGGCTGAAATTCTTATTACTTGAATACGTTCAACTAAAAAACTTCTTTATTTGTATGTTTACTGTTACAATAGAAAGACCGTTTAGCTATCCTTATGATGAGCACTTAAAAAAGTGACCTATTTTACGAAATTGGCACAAGCAAAAATTGACGCTTTGAATAGACTTGCGCTGGATTTTGGTCCAAACCTCTTCCAGTATAAAGGATTCACACATAAATGAAAATAGAAGAAAAACTTGTCTACAATTATACTAAAGTTTTCTTTTTTTCGTTTAAATTTTTATTTACAACTTTATATATTTAACCTTAAAAAACCACACAATGAAAAACTTCACCAAGTTATTTTTCTCAATTGTATTTCTTCTGAGTATATGCTTTATAGCATGTAAAAAAAGCAGTTCTTCAAATGTTTCCAAATTATCTGTTTCACTTACCGATGACCCATCCACCTATGACGCTGTCAATATTGATATACAGGATATCCAGGTAAATATTAATGCTGATACTGGTACTCTCAGTGGCTGGACCTCACTGCCTTTAACGAGAAAGGGCGTTTATAATCTGCTTGATTTTAGAAATGGTCTTGATACCTTATTAGCGTCAAGCGAGCTGCCCTCCGGAACTATAGCACAAATCAGGTTAATTTTGGGAACCAATAATTCAGTAGTAGTAAACGGAGCAAGCCACTCTCTTACAACCCCTTCTTCCCAACAATCAGGTTTAAAATTAAATGTTCATGCTACTTTGGTTGCAGGAATTGAATATAAGCTGTGGCTTGACTTTGATGCAGGGAGATCTATTGTTTTAACCGGGAATAATACTTATATACTTAAACCAGTTATCAGGACTTATACAGAAGCTACTTCAGGCGCGATTAAAGGTTCCGTATTGCCTTCTAACTCACACAGTATGATTTATGCAATACAGAATATGACTGATACTATAGGATCTGCTATTGCTGATACTACTTCAGGAAATTTTCTGATAGGTGGTCTCTCCGCAGGAAATTATAGCGTAGCCATACACGCAAATAGCTATGTTGATACTACAATAACAACCACTGTAACAACCGGTATAGTTACAGACTTAGGTTCAGTACAGTTGCATCAATAAACTACTAATAACTTTAATTTATAAATCCAAAAGAAGCGCCCGGGTTTTGCAAGCAGTCTGCAATCCTTGGGCGCTTTTTTTATTCCGAATAATACGCGCTAAGACGAAAAAAAATATAAACAAGTTGCCATTTTTTTAACTTGCTATTTTTAGCCTTTGTGGGGTGTGTCACGAATGAATAGAATAGATAGTTCTTTTCAATGCTGTATAAAAGATGGTAGCAGGCCTACCGCATACGCTGTGCAGACGGAGTATGCAAACCACCTGAAGGTGCTGCAATCAAAAGTTGTGGTGCTGAACGT
>DATCOF010000333.1:0-1797 GCA_036564845.1 Chitinophagaceae bacterium
GGATTGCTTCTTAAAATTCTGTGTCTTTTTTGTAAATACATTTTATAATCTTTTTAAAAAATGATTAGAACTTTGACTAAAATGATGAATTGCAAAAACATATAATTCATTCTGATTTATTTCGTAAATAATTTTATAAGGAAAGACTTTTAAAGAAAGTGCACGAATACTTTTTTCTTTAGAAACAAAAGAATAAAATGTAGGGTTCTTTTTGAGTTTTTTGTAAAAATCCTCTAACTCATTTAAAAACCGATTTCCCAACCCCGCTTCTTTTTTTTGGTAATATTCAAAGGCTTCAAAAATATCTTGCGTAGCGCCGGGAGAAATGATTAATTTATAAGCCATCATTGTACTTTCTGCGAACTAATTCATGCGCCTCTTCTACAGAGTAACCTTGTTTATTATTCCTATAAAACTCCTCTTTTCGCTCATTAAATAAATTCAACTCTTCCTCAGAATATTCATAATCCGGACTATTATATTCATCAGCAAGAGCGAATAATAATGCTGTAAGTTTTTCGTCAGCCTCTTTAACTATATGCATTAAAGCCTCTTTTTTTTCTGCCAGACTCATAATAAATGTTTTACCAAATTTACTTTAATTAAATTATTTTCTTTAGTTAAATCCATTCTTTCGGCTGCAAACAAACCTGCAACAATTTATCTTCCTCGCTTCCCGGCTGTGGCTGATAATTATATTCGAACCGCACTGTTGGCGGAAGGCTCATTAAAATGCTTTCTGTTCTTCCGTTTGTTTTTAATCCAAAGGTTGTTCCCTTATCGTGTAATAAATTAAATTCAACGTACCGGCCTCTTCTTATTTCCTGCCAGTGTTTTTCTTTTTCTGTGTAAGGAGTGTCTTTTCTTTTTTCAACGATAGGAATGTAAGCCTGAATAAATGCGCTGCCACAGGCTTTTCCAAAATTTAACCAAAATTCTGAATTATGTTTTTCATCCGGCCTTTGCTGATCATAAAATATTCCGCCAATGCCTCTTGTTTCTTTGTTGCGGTGTTTGTTGGTAAAATATTCATCACAATTTCTTTTAAAGAGCGGATAAAAACTTTCATCAAATTCATCACACACATTCTTATATGTCTGGTGAAAATGTTTTGCATCTTCTTCAATTAAATAATAAGGAGTAAGATCAGTACCACCGCCAAACCACCTGTCGCACATTTCATCTTTATCATTATACAATTCAAACATGCGGTAATTAAAATGAACTGTAGGAACAAATGGATTAACTGGGTGAAGAACAGAACTTATGCCGCAGGCGAACCATTTATCACCATTCATATCCATGTATTTCCGCATAGTATCGGTAACATTTCCATACACAACAGAAGTATTAACGCCGCCCTTTTCAAAAATATTTCCATTTTGAATAACCCGCGTTAATCCGCCACCACCCTTGCCTTCAGCCCTTTGCCATTCATCTTCAATAAATTTTTCTTTGCCATCAACCTCTTCTAATTTTTTGCAAATAATATCCTGCAAATGATAAATAAGATCTATCCATTCACCTCTAAACTCTTTTGTTTCTGTTTTGTGAAGCATGATCTTTTTAATAGCAATTACCAGATAAAAACATATTTACAATTCAAAACTGATCACTCATTACTTATCACTGTTTGCGTATTCCTTCACCGCATCCACAAATGCTTTTGCATTTTCAACAGGAATATTTGGTGTGATGCCATGCCCAAGGTTTGCAATATAATTTTGTGTGCCAAAAGCATCTATCATTGCATGCACTTCTTTTTTAATTTCAGGAATTGGCAATAACAATTTTGCC
>DATCOF010000334.1:0-4217 GCA_036564845.1 Chitinophagaceae bacterium
TTAATGCAATGGCTGTAAGGGCAAGCAGAAAAAATAAAAAAGTGACAAAATATTTTTTAAGTATGTACCAGTCGAGAATTTTCATGATAAGCTTTGAACGATAAGCTTTGAGCCGGGTGTTTAAAAATCAAATGTAGTTTAAAAATAAAAAACGGTAAGAAGTAGTATGTATTAAAAGTGTTATTTCTTTTTATTAACGAGTTCATAAGAATCATCAACGAATTGTATCAACTGATTTTTTGTTAAGGTTCCATCAACTATTATCGTATTCCAATGTTTCTTGTTCATGTGATAGCCGGGCAGTATGCATGCAAATTGTTCGCGCAATTCAATTGCAAGATCAGGGTTGCACTTTACATTGAATTGCAATTTTTCGGTTGTAAGCGGAAGCAATAAAAATACTTTACCATTTACTTTAAAAACAATTACATCATCACCAAAAGGAAATCCTTCAGTAATATCGGGCAGCGATAATGTATGCAAACGCAATTCTTCAATGTTCATTGATCTAATAAATTTATTTCAATCCCGCGAACAAAAATATGACAAGAAATTTCTAAAAGAAATTAAGTAGAAAAACAGGCAGGTGTACAAACTATCTTTTTAGAACAGTGATAACAACTCTTAAATTTTCTGATACCAAAAAATCTGTGTACGCTGCCGATTACTAACACCTTGTAAATATCAAATTGTATTTGACATTTACAAGGATGAAAGAAATGAATAATGATATAAAATGTAGTGAAATCAGCACCCAGCTTACTTTTACAGAGTCTTAAGGTATTTTTTTATAAAGGTTGCAACACCCACTATCCGCACACCCTCTTTGGTTTTATAATCAATATCCGCAGTACATACAACAAAATTATTTTTACATTTTAAATCGGCAACAGATTGGTAAAATCCTTTACTAACTACCGGTGCATTACTGAGTTTTATTTCCACACAGGCTTTTACAATATGCCCCCTCACCAGCACCAGGTCACATTCAGCGCCTGCCTGTGTGCGGTAATAATACATATCCAGCCTGTTTTCTTTTGCATACATTACCTGGCTTATTACGTAACCTTCCCACGATGAACCTGCCCCGGGATGGTTCATCAGTTCCTTTTCATTTTCTAACCGCAGCAAATGGTGCAATATGCCTGAATCATTTATATACACTTTGGGGGCTTTTACCAAACGCTTACCGAGGTTTACAAAAAAAGGTTGCAGCCGCTTAATAATAAAAGCTCCTTCAAGATAATCCAAATATCTTTTTACAGTGGTGCCGGTAATGTCTAATGAGCCTCCCAGTTTTTCTGCGTTTAAAATGCTACCCTGTAAATGTGCCAGCATACTCCAGAGCTTGCGCATGGTAGCCGGAGAAAAGCGAATGTCAAACAGCATCGGCAAATCTTTTTCTATGTAAGTGGTAATAAAAGAATCGAGCCAGCCCTGCAACATTTGTACATTTCGCATGGTAAGAGCGGAAGGAAAGCCACCCCTGAACCAGTGCTTTTTTACAGTGATATTTTTCGGCAGTTCATGCAGCCCGATAGGATGCAAATAAAAATAAGCCACCCTGCCTGCCAGGCTTTCAGAAGCTCCTTTTAATAAGTCTGGTGAAGCAGAACCGGTAATGATAAACCTGCCGGGTTTTCTTTTTTCATCAATAACTGCACGCAGCAATGGAAACAGTTGTGGCATCCGTTGTACTTCATCTATCAGCACACATTCATCAATATAGCTTAGCAGGTATTCTTCTGCATCCCGGTTTAATTTTTCAAAGTCGCTGTGTTTTTCCAGGTCAAGATAAACAGATTTTTTTTTGCTTTTTTTGGCAATGAGTTTTACCAAAGTGGTTTTACCCACCTGCCTGGGACCCAGCACCACTATTGCCGGAAAAGTTTTCATAAATTTCTCTATCCTTGCCTGTAAGGCTCTCTGTAACATTTTTTAAAGATACAGCTTACCTTGTAAATTTCAAATTGTATTTGACATTTACAAGGATGTGGAAATAAAAACTTTTGATATGATTACTATTTTTTTTGTTGTTGTTGGTGTGCAATCAGGCATTTTGCAACAACTGTCCCAATCCTTAAAATAAATTAAGTAAGAAAAGATAAACAGGTTTGCAAACTATCTTTCCAGTTTGGAATGGCGATACCAAATATTTCTTTGATTTTCGTTGTATCCAAAACTGAATACTGTGGCCGCTTTGCAGGCGTTGGATATTCGGCTGAGGGTATAGGATTGATGGTGCATTTACTTTCGATATTTTTTTTGATCGCATTGGCAAATTCATACCATGTGATTACACCTTCATTGCAATAATTAAAAATTCCTTCGTGAGAATGCTCACCATTTTCTTTTTCAATGATGGTCATAATTACTTCTGCAAGATCAGCAGCATAAGTTGGGCAACCATATTGATCATTTACAACATTTAGACCTTGCCTACCGGCAGGCAGGCTTTCTTTTTCTCTTAATAATCGCAGCATCGTCTTCACAAAATTATTTCCGAAGGATGAGTACACCCATGAAGTACGAATGATAACTGCAGCAGCATTATTATTTAAAACAAGTTCCTCTCCTCTCAGCTTTGATGCACCATAAATATTAACAGGAGATATTTTATCTTCTTCCTTGTAAGGCACTGATGATGTGCCATCAAAAACATAATCAGTTGAAATATGAATTAGTTGGGCATGGTGGGCTTTACAAATAGAAGCTAAGTTGCCTGCTGCTTCTGCATTTATAAGAAATGCTTTTTCTTTTTCTGCTTCAGCTTTATCCACAGCTGTGTATGCCGCACAATTTATACAATAATCAATTTGTTGTTGTTCAAAAAAACTTTTTACAAGTTTAAAATTATCAATGGGCAGATCTTCTTTTGTTGTAAACAAAAAATTATAAGAAGGATAGCGGTCAGATAGTTTCCATATTTCCATTCCTAATTGACCTCCGGAACCGGTAACTAAAACTGTTTTTTCAAAAGAATCATTCATCTAAATAATTTTATCATTCATAAACAAAATTATTTTTACACTCATGCAGTCCTGGATATTTCATGTCTTTTTCTGAAATGATGGCTTTATTTTTATCAACTCCCCAATCAATATTTAAAGCAGTGTCATTATAGGCAATGCCGCCTTCACTTTCTTTATTATAATATTCATCACACTTATAAAAAACTTCTGCAGTATCACTTATAACTGAATAGCCGTGAGCAAAACCTTTGGGGACCAATAGTTGCTTTTTATTTTCAGCAGATAATTCCACGGTATATACTTTACCGAATGTTGGCGAATTTTTTCTTATGTCAACTGCTACATCCAGAATGTTTCCACTTAACACTCTTATAAGTTTTGTTTGGGCATAAGGATTCAATTGGTAATGAAGTCCGCGGATAACGCCAAATACTGAACTGGCCTGGTTATCCTGAACAAAATTTATTTCAACACCTCCTGCGCTAAAAGTTTTTTCATTATAACTTTCAAAAAAATATCCGCGGGCATCTCCCCAAATTTTTGGTTCAAATATTAATAAGCCGGGGATTTTAGTTTTAATAAAAGGCATCTATGTATGTACGATTTAAGATGTTTGATGTACGATTTAAGAATAAAGTTTTTTAAAATATTCAATCGTTGTTACCAAGCCATCATCAAATTTTGTTGTTGGTTTGTAACTCAATAATTTTTTTGCAAGAGAAATATCGGCCAAAGAATTTCTTATATCTGATGCTCGTGGCTCTCTGTAAGTTGGTGTATGTTCCATCTGCAAATACTTTTTTACAGCATCATACACAGCATTTACAGAAAAATTTTCTCCTACAGCAACATTATAAATTTTATTAAGCGCTTCTTCATTATCTGTAAGCATTGCTTTGACATTTACCTGCACAGCATTTTCTACAAAAGTAAAATCTCTGGTTTGTTCACCATCACCATTTATATAAACGGGTGTTTTATTAATAATGCCTTTTACAAATAATGGAATCACCGCAGCATAAGGCCCGTTAGGATCCTGTCGCGGACCAAAGATGTTGAAGTACCGTAAACCAATCACAGGAATTTTATAAACATCTGCAAAAACCTTCGCATACATTTCATTCACACGTTTGCTAACTGCGTAAGGCGACAAACAATTACCAATCCGGTCTTCCTGCTTTGGCAATGTTGGTTCATCACCATACACTGATGAAGACGAAGCATACACAAACCGCTTTACATTAT
>DATCOF010000335.1:0-7073 GCA_036564845.1 Chitinophagaceae bacterium
CAATTCAAAATTTATAAGATCATATTTTTTTGCAAGGTCCCAATGCGGAACTGCACCGGAAAATAATGCTGGCTTTGTACCGCCTTCTCTTACTGTAATATTTTCTTCAGGTGTTTTTCCTGCAGGCACAGATGTGTGCGGCAGGTTCGGTATTAAATATAAAAGTTCTTGAATTTTGTTTTGAGCCTCAAGTCCTCCAGGAATAATAACAGATTTCCAATATTTTACTTCTTCTTTTTTTGCCTCAGCTTCTTGAATTTTATTTTTTCCTATTAACTCTCCGATTTCTTTTGAAACCAAACGTATTTTTGTATATACTTCTTGTTCTTTACGTTCGTACTCTTTTCTCTTATCATCCCAAAGAATTAGTTCATCAATAATTTCGGGATGTTTAAAATTTCTTATCGCTAATCTTTCTTTTACCAGCGCAGTATTATTGCGGATAAATGCAACCTGTAACATTCTGTATAATTTGCAGCGAAAATACTTCTATTTGTTTTTATTTCTGTGGTGGAGCATAAGCCATCCATCTTTCGGGAGTTGCAAATGGAACAAAACCAAATTGAGCATACAATGAATGTGCATCTCTTGTTGCCAGGATTATCCTGCGCAAACCCTGCAGGTCAGGGTGGGCAAGAATTACTTTTACCAGCCATTTTCCTAATCCTTTGGCACGATAATTTTCATCAATAAAAACATCAGCCAGGTAAGCGAAAGTTGCAGTGTCAGTGATCATTCTTGCATAACCTACCTGCCTGCCGGTAGGCAAGGTTTGTTTCTCATTTTCATAAACTCCAAAACACAAAGAGCCATTCAATGCTCTTTTTACAGTGTCCATTGGCACTCCCGGCGACCAATATGAATTCGATAAAAATTGATGTACATAATCAATATCAATTTTGCTTTTATCGGTTGAGATAGTAAAATTATTTTCTGTAATTGTGTACTTCATCGTATCTATTTTAAAGCAAAGATGCTAAATACAATTAATTTTGACGGATGCAAAGTGCAAAAGATGATCTGCAGACAAGATGGTGGAAGCTGGAAGGAAAGCTGATGGAAAAGTTTGGCAAAAAGCCTGACATGGAAGCCATTCTTTTTTTGATAGGCATTCAGGAGTTGGGAAACATGAAAGGCAAATTCAGCAAAGAACAAAAGCAGGACCTGATGCATATAGCCGTTTGCACATTATTATCGCAAAGCGGTTATTATAAAATGGAAGGTCATGATGATGAAGGCTGGCCGCATTTTTTGCAATTAAAAGAATTGCCTGTGTACAATATGATAGAGCAGGAAAATTTTTTAAAAGATCATGTGCTGCTTTATTTTGAAACCAATAAACTGATTTGATAAAATCTGGTATGCTTAAAAGAAATTCCGTTTTATTCCTGCTTGTATTTTTCATTGCGTGTTCTTCCTCACGCAATTCTGCAACCCTGCCTACCGGACAGGCAGGCTCAAAAATTGCTGGGGCAAGAGTAAAACTTACTACTGATTCAGGAGTGATCGTTTTGCGGCTTTACAATCAAACGCCATTGCACAGAGATAATTTTTTAAAACTTGTTAAGCAACATTATTTTGACAGTTTGCTTTTTCACAGGGTGATAAAAAATTTTATGATACAGGGCGGCGACCCTGCCAGCAAAAATGCAAAGCCAGGAATATTGCTTGGCAATGGTGGCCCATCATACACCATTCCTGCAGAATTTGATACAAATCTCTTTCATAAAAAAGGTGTGCTGGCAGCAGCAAGAGAAGGCGATAATGTTAATCCCAAAAAAGCCAGCAGTGGAAGCCAGTTCTATATTGTGCAGGGAAAAAAGTTTACTGATGCAGGGTTGGATTCTGTAGAAACATTTCGTTTGAAAGGAAGAAAAATTCCTTTGTCGCATAGAGAAGTTTATAAAACTATTGGTGGCACTCCGCATCTTGATATGAATTATACCGTTTTTGGTGAAGTGGAAAGTGGGTTGGAAGTTGTTGATAAAATTGCAAGTGCATCCCGGGATAGTAATAACCGTCCTCTAAATGACATAAGAATGAAGATGAAAATTCTTAGAAAAAAATAACAATTAAGAAATCCTTTATTTTGCATGATAATTCTCTTATCAATTTAAAATTCTCAATTAAAAAATATGACCTTCCCCGAAAACTTACGTTATACAAAAGATCATGAATGGATAAAATTAGAAGGCAATGTCGCTACCATTGGTGTTACTGATTTTGCACAAAGCGAACTGGGCGATATTGTGTATGTGGAAATTGAAACAAAAGGAGAATCATTAACAGCCGAAACTGTGTTCGGTACTGTGGAAGCGGTAAAAACAGTTAGCGATCTTTTTCTTCCTGTTTCAGGAACGATCACTGAAATTAATCCTGCACTGGAAGCACAGCCGGAACTGGTTAACACCGATCCTTATGGCGAAGGCTGGATGGTAAAGATGACTGTTGACAATCCAGATGATGTAGAAAAATTAATGGATGCTGCGGCGTATGAAAAATTGATTGGATAAATTTTATCATCACAATGAAAATATCTTTTAAAAAATTTATACCAGGCATTGCCTGGTATTTTGTTGTGATGGTGTTAATATGTTTGCCTGGAAAAGATATTCCACAAATCGGATGGTTGACAACTATAAATTTTGATAAGGCAGTACACGTTGGTGTATTTGGTTTGCTGGCTGTTTTATTTTGCTGGCCATTTAATAATTCATCTTTTAGTAATAAAGAACGACTTCACTATTTTATTAAGATCGCAATTGCCACCAGCATTTGGGGTTTAACTACAGAGTTCATTCAAAAATTTTTTATCCCCAGTCGTAGTTTTGATCTGTTGGATTGGGCAGCAGATAGCATTGGCGCTTTGGTAGCTTTTTGGTTTTGCAGGAAGATGTTTATTACAAAATAAATTTATATCGGCCAATACATCCTGCAAGTACATCTTTTCAACTTGTTTCCTACACTTTTAATCAATACTTTTGCCTATATGAAGAGTGTTGCGAACATGGAGTATAATACTACCAGGAATCATTTGGTTATACGGGAATATGGCCGTCACATACAAAAGATGGTGGAATACCTGCTGGCTTTGGAAGACAGGGAGAAGCGCCAGAAGAATGCTTATGCATTGATTGAACTTATGGGCTTCTTAAATCCGCATTTAAAAAATGTGGAAGATTTCCGTCACAAGCTTTGGGATCATCTTTTTTTGATCAGCGATTTTAAACTGGATGTTGAGAGCCCTTATCCCATCCCAACAAGAGAATCTTTAAAAGCTAAACCCGAGCCTTTACCTTATCCCAAAAGATATCCAAAATATAATCATCTGGGAAAAAATATTGAGATCGTAATTGATAAAGCGTTGCAGGAAGAAGATGCTGAAAAGCGCCAGGGCTTTGCAAATGCTATTGCCTACTACATGAAACTTACTTATAGCAACTGGCATAAAGAGTTGGTTCATGATGATAATATTCAAACTGAATTAGCCTCTATTACAAAAGGCGAACTGGAATTTAATAATCGTCCGTTTGTAAAACACAGAGTTGATACCAGGGGTGACAGAGATGATTATGCAAGTGGCGGAGGAAAGTATCGCAAAAATTTTGGCCCGAGAAATAACAACAGAAATAACCAGGGGAGAGATAACAGGAATAGCCAGGGGAGAGATAACAGGAATAACAACTTTAAAAAAAGATATTAAACCAGGCCTTATGTTTTTAAATGCCCTGACATGCAAAAGTAGTGTCAGGGTTTTTTATTTTTGACCGGTTAAATTTTTATGGATGAGCTCATTTGAAGTTATAGGAGGAAAAAAATTAAGTGGTGAGATAACACCTCAAGGCTCAAAGAATGAGGCTTTGCAGGTGATCTCTGCTGTTTTGCTCACTTCAGAAAAAGTTACCATCAGCAACATCCCTGACATTTTAGATGTGAACCTACAGATAGAATTATTGGAAGAACTTGGTGTAAAAACAGAAAGAGTAAATCGGCACACCTGTATTTTTCAGGCAGATGATATTGATGCAGAATATTTGCATAGTGATGCTTATCACAAAAAAAGCGGACGACTGCGGGGCAGCGTAATGCTTGCCGGGCCTATGCTTGCACGGTTTAAGAAAGCATTCATTCCCAAACCCGGTGGCGATAAAATTGGACGGAGAAGAGTGGACACTCATATTAACGGATTTGAAAAACTTGGCGCAAAAATTTTATACGATACCGAAGATTATTTTTTTCATCTTACTACTGATGAATTAAAGGGCACTTATATTTTACTTGATGAACCCAGTGTAACAGGAACTGCAAATCTTTTGATGGCGGCAGTAATGGCCAACGGAACTACAACAATTTATAATGCAGCCTGCGAGCCTTACATACAACAGCTTTGCAAAATGCTCATCAGCATGGGCGCAAAAATTAGCGGCATAGCAAGTAACATGCTTTCAATAGAAGGTGTTGAAAAATTAAACGGAACATCGCATACCATTTTGCCTGACATGATAGAAGTAGGTTCTTTTATCGGCCTTGCAGCAATGACACAAAGCGATATCATAATTAAGAATGCAGGCGTAAAACATTTGGGAATTATTCCGGAAAAATTTCGACAGCTTGGGATAAAGATGAATATAACCGGTGATGACATTCATATCCCTGCACAATTTTCTTACGAGATACAAACATTTTTAGATGGTTCTATCCTTACCATTTATGATCATCCATGGCCGGGACTCACTCCGGATCTTTTAAGCATTATTTTGGTAGTGGCAACACAGGCAAAGGGTAGTGTTTTGATCCATCAAAAAATGTTTGAAAGCCGCTTGTTCTTTGTAGATAAAATTATTGAGATGGGTGCACGCATTGTTTTGTGTGATCCGCATCGTGCCGTTGTTGTTGGGTTGGAAAGATTATATTCCTTAAGAGGAATTTCAATGAGCAGCCCGGATATCAGGGCCGGCGTGGCGTTGCTTATTGCTGCATTAAGCGCTGAAGGTAAAAGCACCATTCAAAATATTGAGCAGATAGACAGAGGCTATCAAAATATTGATGAAAGATTAAATAATTTAGGGGCAGATATTAGAAGGGTTAAGTAAATAGAATAATAAGTGATGAGTGATAAGTAAGAAGATAATTTTTGATCAAATATTAATCCTATCATCCTATAAACCATAATTCAGACAATGAAGAAAGAATATCAAAAGATGATCGTGATAACTGCTCCATCAGGTGCAGGTAAAACATCTATAACACGCCATTTAATGAAAGTGTTTCCGCAACTTGCATTTTCAATTTCTGCGGCAACAAGAGAGCCAAGAGCGAATGAAAAAAACGGCGCAGATTATTATTTTATTTCTGTTGAAAAATTTCAAAAAAAAATTTTAGATGAAGAATTTGTAGAATGGGAAATGGTATACGAAGGAAAATATTACGGCACATTAAAATCAGAATTAAGAAGGATGTGGAAGAATGAACAAATACCCGTTCTTGATATTGATGTGCAGGGTGCCATTCATGTGCAAAAAGAATATCCCGTAAATTCTCTTTTTATTTTCATTAAACCTCCGTCAATCGAAGAACTTAAAAGACGCCTGGAGAGCCGTGGTTCTGAAGATAAAGAATCATTGCATGCACGAATTAGTAAGGCTGCTTATGAGCTTTCATTCGTTAATCAATTCGACCACGTAATTGAAAACAAAGATTTTGAAACCGCTTGTATTGAAGCAGAAAAAATTGTAAAAGACTTCATCAATAATTAAAATCATTCAACCATTTCAATTATATAATTTTGTTACATGGATTTGATGGCCGTAATAGCAATTGGAATTTCTCTTGTCCTGATCGGCTTTTTTGCTGGTGTTGAAATAGCTTTCGTTTCCGTAAGTAAATTATCCATCGAACTTAAAAAAAAGCAGGGCACTTATGTTGGAAGGATATGGGCTTCCTACATGGAAAAGCCTGCAAGGTTTATTGGTACTACACTTATCGCACTTAATATTTTAGTTGTTGTATATGGTTTGCTTTGGAGCGATATCCTTGTTGACTTTTGGAAGTTCTGGAACATTAATAATCCTTACATAAAGCTTGCAGTAGAAACGGTTTTGTCTACATTCGTTTTACTTTTTTTTGAATTTATTTTCAAAGCTTTTTTTCGTGCAAAAGGCGATGCGATCATAGGTAGCAGCATCATTACATTTATTGTTCAGTTCTTCTACTCAGTCTTTGCCTGGGTGGCTTCTATTTTTGTTAACATTGCAGAGTGGATCTTAAAATACATTTTCAATATTAAGATACATGCAAGAAAAGAAGTGTTCACAAAAATTGACCTGGAACATTTTATTCAGCAAAGTAAAGATGGAGATACAGATGATAATGTTGAATTAAATAATGAATTGTTTGAAAATGTTCTCTCTCTTTCTGATATTAAAATTAGAACCTGTTTAATTCCGCGAAAAGAAATTGAAGCCATTGACATTGCTACATCTCTTACAACCGTAAAAGAGCGTTTTATTGATACCAAACTTTCCAAGCTGGTTGTTTACGAAGAAAATATTGACAACATCCAGGGCTATATTCACCAGCTGGATCTTTTTAAAAATCCTGAAAGCCTGCGATCAATATTGTTGCCCATTCCTACAATTCCTGAAAGTATGAATGCAACCGATCTTATCAATAAATTCACCAAGGAAAGAAAAAGTATTGCCTGGGTTATTGATGAATTTGGCGGCACTGCCGGCATTGTAACCATGGAAGATCTGCTGGAAGAAATTTTCGGTGAAATAAAAGATGAATACGACACAGAAGAGTTTATTGAAAAACAAATTTCGAATGATGAATATATTTTTAGCGGCAGGCTGGAGCTGGATTATATTGCTGATAAGTATAAACTGGATTTTAGGCATAATGAAGAAACAGGAACGCTATCAGGTTATATTATCAGCCAACATGAGAGAATACCAAAACAAAAAGACAGGATAATAATTGATGATTATGAATTTGATATTTTAAATGTTAGTGAAACAAGAATTGAAACAGTAAAGATGAAAGTGCTTAAATAGGGTAGCTTTTGGAAAGTT
>DATCOF010000336.1:0-5617 GCA_036564845.1 Chitinophagaceae bacterium
CGGATGTTGCGCCAGTAAATTTTTTCTCCAACTTCTTCAGGTTTATTTATTTGGTGAACCTGCAATGCGATAAAACCTTTCGGCGTCATATCATCTACAAGATTGGCGGCTGACTTGCCATTGATAAATGTTCGCATAGAATTGCCAATGCATTCTATTCTGCATTTATTCCATTCGCCTTTTTTAAAAGTATTCTTTGCAGCAGGATTGTAATCCATCGGGTAAAGCCAGTCGCGGCGGGCCTCATCATAAATTCCCGCTGTCCATCCACGGGGTGATGGATCAATTTCAAATTGATAGCCGTGTACTCTTCCATTCATGTAATCAGCATTGCTTTCACTGCGAAACTGCACGCCTGAATTCATTTTATTGTCCAGCTTAAATTCAAACTCAAGAATAAAATCACCATAATCTTTTTCAGTTACAAGAAAAGAATTGGGTTCATTTAAAACAGTAGTGCCAACAATTTCTTCATTAATCACTTCAAATTTTGCATGGCCATTTAATGGTTTCCATCCTTTGATATCTTTTCCATTAAAAAGATCTTGCCATCCTGCTGAAGGCTGGGCAAATGAAGAGAGTGAAATAAAAATAAAAAAAATAAGAGAGTAGGTTTTTAGTTTCATACAACATTGTTATCGTTGGATAAACTTACTATTATCTGGTGAATAAATTAAAAATCAATTGTGATTTTTAATTAGGTTTTAAAAAAGGCTAACGTAAAAAAGAATTTAAATTTCTTATGTATTACACAAACTATGTAATGCGGCTGATAATTACATTGAGATCAGGTTTGCCCTGGGAGAGAACATAGTAAATAGGACAAAGATGCATCAGCTTATCTTAAAAAATATTCTTCAAAAGCAAATTCAGGATTGATACAAATATGGATAGATGCAGAATTTATTCCATCCGATATAAATTTTGTAAGAAAGATTGCGCTTGCAGATCTGTAACAGCTACTGCGAAATATAATTTTGCAGGTGAGAGATGGTATTTTTTTGCAACTCGATAATTGCAGTAACAACATCTGTAATAGAAACAATACCCATTAATTTTTTGTCTTTCACCACCGGCAAATGCCTGATGTGTCGTCCGCTCATTAAACTCATACATTTTTCGATATCATCTTCAGGTAATACGGTTATCAACTCTTTAGTCATGATTTCTTTAACCGTTGTTTCCTGCGAAGACTTTCCTTTCAAAACAATTTTTCGTGCATAATCTCTTTCAGAAATTATGCCTTGCAAATTATGCTCTTCCATTACCAGTAAGGCACCAACGTTTTTTTCACCCATAATTTTTAATGCATCGTAAACCGTAATGTCTTCAGTTACGCAGTAAACATTACTTCCTTTGGATAATAAAATATCTGCAACTTTCATAGCAATTCAATTTGTGAGGTACTAAGTTAATAATTTTAAGTGATAGGGTTAAATCCCTTTTTGCTTAACCTTTATGATACTGTCGTATAGCTTGCGTGTTATTAAATTAATTTGTACAACAGGCTCTATTTTCTCAGCTTCTTAAACTCTGATCCTTCTTTCCATTGCGGCATCTTATCTTCAAAAGCCAAACGTTTACCTACCATAAATAATAATTCAAGATCATCAATACCACCCGCAAACGTCCAGGAAGCATCGTATTGATCGGATGGACGATGGTAATGTTTGCTACGGTAATCATCTGCCATTTTTTGCCCATACTCTTTTCCTTTACCAACCACATCAATACCGGTACTTACATATAAAGCAGGTATACCTACTTTTGCAAAATTAAAATGATCGCTTCTGTAATAATATCCTGCTTCGGGATGGGTTTCAAAAGAAACATAGCGTCCCTGTTTTTCTGCTGCTTCCTTTAAATAATCTTCCAGCACTGATTGTCCCTGTCCTACCACCACAATATCTTTCGTTTTTTCAGATTGATTAATGCCATCCATATTTATATTGGCAACAGTTTTATCAGCAGGATAAACAGGATTTTGTGCGTAATATGCCGAGCCCCAAAGTCCCTGTTCTTCTGCAGTTACCGAAAGAAAGATCACTGTTCTTTCAGGCTTTGTTTTCATTCTTTTAAATGCCCTGGCAAGTTCAAGCAAGCCTGCAGTGCCGCTGGCGTTATCCAATGCGCCGTTATAAATTGAATCACCTGTTTCATCAGGTTTACCAATACCAAGATGATCCCAATGTGCTGAATAGATTATTACCTCATCAGGCCTTTTTGTTCCCGTAATTTTTGCAATAACGTTATGCGATTTATTATACGTTGCAGTTACCTGCATAGTGGTAGATAATGTAACAGGCAATGGTATTGGCTTAAAACCTCTTTGATCTGCTTTAGCTAAAACTGTGGAGTCTAACGCTGCAGCCTTCAATAATTTTATTGTTGCAGGTTTTGATATCCATCCAATGACATCAGAATATTTTACATTCTTTCCCCGATCATCCAAATGCAGCCTTGATGTGTTCCAACTGTTTTGTGCAACGGTAAATGGGTAACTTGCTGCTTCGGTGCTATGAATTACCAAACATCCCTTAGCTCCCTGCCTTGCAGCTTCTTCAAATTTATAAGTCCAGCGGCCATAATAGGTCATTGTCTTTCCTTTGAACAAAGTAGAATCACCACTGTTGAAGCCGGGATCGTTTACCAGCACAAGAACAACTTTTCCTTTTACATCAAGCCCCGCATAATCATTCCAGTTATATTCAGGCGCAACAACTCCATAGCCTGCAAAAACTACTTCAGTGTTGTTTAACGAAATAAGTGAGTCCGTTTTATCAGTAAATATCACATAGTCATCAAACCCCTTTAAATCAAAATTCTCTTTTGCTGATTTTACCTGCATTGCAGGTGCAGCCTTGGTTTGAATATTTACCATCGGCACATCCTGAAAATAGCTGTCGCCATTTCCCGGTTCCAAACCCGCAGCAATAAATTGATCACGTACATAATGTATTGTTTTTTCTTCTGCACGGCTAAAAGGTTTTCTTCCTTCAAATGAATCAGAAGCTAATACTGAAACATCTTTCTTCATGCTATCTGCACTGAAAGATGCCAGGTCCTTATCGCCACCTGTCGATGTATCCTGATTGCATGAAGTGTAAAGTAATATTGGCGCTAAGAGTAAAAGGAAGGTACGTATCATAATTGAGTATTATTTTAAAAACAAAAGGTACTGCAAAACTTACTCATGACTATAGTTTTTTGTTTACAAATTCAATAAAGAAAAATACTTTTATATTCTAACTTTTTTTATGGAACAGCAATTAACTGAAATAAGGGAACAGCAAAAAGCCACGGCTTATAATTTCTTATTCCTTATTTTTCATTTCTTATTTAATAAATAGCGATGAATATTACCAAAACAACTCATCCAGATATTCCTCAACTGGAAAAATTAATTAACAGCGCTTACCGTGGAGAAGAATCAAAAAAAGGATGGACAACCGAAGCATATCTGTTGGAAGGCAAGCGTATAAATGCGGATGGAATTCAAAAAATTATTGAAGAATCCGATTCAGTAATATTAAAATGTTGTGATGATAATAATTTAGTTGGCTGTGTTTATCTTAAAAAGAATGACAACAAAATGTACCTGGGGATGCTTACTGTTTCTCCAACATTACAGGCAGGAGGAATCGGTAAAAAAATTTTAAAAGCATCCGAAGAATATGCAGTTGAGAAAAAATGTGATACCATGGAGATGAGAGTTATTTCAATTCGCCATGAACTTATTGCATGGTATCAAAGACATGGATATTATAACACAGGAAAGATAATTCCTTTTCCAGATGACCCATTAAGTATTAAAACCCAACCACTGGAATTTATTGTAATGGAAAAATCATTGAAAACCTCACCCCACAATCACTCTAATTCTTTGTAGTGACTACCACCCTCTCCTGCAAAAAAAATGTTGATAATTCACTTATAGGTGATTGGCAATGGACAAAATCTATTGGAGGCATTGCTGCTAACACTGTCACACCATCATCAACTACAATTGTAACGTTGAAACTTAACAACGATCTTACTTATACAACTTATATCAACAACCAAAAACAAGAGCAAGGCCAATATTATTTATCTACCAATCAAAACTATACCATAATTACTTTTAGTAAGACTGTTGTTGTTGACAAATTAATTTTGCAAAATGACCAAATGATATCTAAAATAGAAAACGGAAAGATGACTCTATTTGACAATAGTATTTCTGATGGGTATGGTCATTATTTTGATAAGATAAAATAAATAAGATTAGCTGTTTCCCGTTAATGCTCTCTGTTTATTAGATACTCAGCTAACTCCTTCAAAGGTTTTTTTCTTGCAGAGAGTACAGCAATTTCTTCCATGTGTTGCATCGCAATTGCATAATATTTTTCTTTTAATTCATTCGCCCATGCATCAGCATTAGTGTCTTTATAAATTTGTAAAACTTTTTTAACTTTTAAGGGATCGTTGCTTTCATTCAGGTCAAGTAAAGTCTTCAATTGCGCTACAGTAGCCACTTCTATGGCATGTATTGATAAGAAAGTTTTTTTGTTGGAGAGAATATCTCCGCCAATTTGTTTGCCAAATTTCTGCGGATCACCAAAGGCATCTAAATAATCATCCTGCACCTGGAAGGCAATTCCAAGATTCTTCCCAAACTCATACAAATGTTGTTGATTGCCTTCGCCGGCACCACCTAAAATAGCACCCAACTGTAAACTTGCAGCCAACGCAACGGAAGTTTTTAATTCTATCATGTTCACATATTCTTCAAAACTAATTTTTTCTCTCTTCTCAAAATCCATATCAAGTTGTTGCCCTTCGCAAACTTCTTTTGCAGTTTTATTAAACAGCCTGATAACTTTTTGCAGGCAATCTTTATGAATTTTATTTACATAATCATAAGCCACTACCAGCATCACATCACCGGAAAGTAATGCAGTTGCTTCGCCATATTTGTGATGAACCGTTTCCATTCCGCGACGTAATGGAGCCTTATCCATAATGTCATCATGTATCAACGTAAAGTTGTGAAACAATTCAATGGCCGTAGCCACATGCCATGTGTCAGGATTAATTTTGTTTACCAGTTCGTTTCCCATCAAACACATGGCAGGCCTTATTCTTTTACCACCTAAGGATAAAATATATTGTGACGGATCGTACAAAGAAACAGGCTCCTCGGGAAAATGCCTTACATTAAATTTTTCTTCGAAGAGAATAGATAGTTCCTGGAATGAATACACTTTTATTAAGTTACGGGTTATGATTTTGGGTTGCGGGTTATCAGTTATCAGTTATCAGAAAGAAAAGATATTTACTTCCCGTTACTTATTACTGGTCACTTATTTTTAATTTTTATTTTTTTACTTTTCACTTTTGACTTTGGATCTTCAGGCTTTAATACCCATTCATAATCCAATTGACGCTTTGCAAGATTTGCTGACACCACTTTTATCGTAACAATATCTCCCATCCTGAATTTTCTTCCACTTCGCAAACCTACCAAAGCATAATCAGTTTCGTTCAATCTAAAATCATCATACTCTGAAAGATCTCTAACCGAAACAAGCCCTTCGCATTTGTGCGCAACTGTCTCAACCCAAAAACCAAATGATGA
>DATCOF010000337.1:0-25132 GCA_036564845.1 Chitinophagaceae bacterium
AATGGGCAAAATATAAAGATACCAAGGTGGTGCATCTTGCAAAACTTGATGCGTTCAGTAGGCTTCATTTACCAATTGGTGGAGGAACACATTGTATCAATGCCGCAAAGTCTAATCATGGGCCAAGCTGGAGAATGATAGTTTCTCTAACGCCTGAAACTGAGGCCTATGGCGTATATCCCGGTGGACAAAGCGGCAACCCCGGCAGTAAATATTACGACAACTTTATTGATACATGGGTTGCAGGAAAATATTATCCACTCTGGGTAATGAAACAAAATGAAGAAGGTGATAAAAGGATAAAAGCAAAAATGACATTTGAAAAAAATTAGAAATAAGAAAATAAAAACTCATCACTGATCACCTATAACTCATCACTAATAACCGATCGCTCATAAACCCGAAACTCAAATGAAATTTATAGTATCAATTATACTTATAGCATTATTAAGTTTTGCAGCATGTCTCTATTTCCCATGGTGGAGTATTGCCATTGTTGCTTTTATTGTTGCAGCATTAATTTCGCAGAGTCCGGGTATGAGTTTCTTAACGGGATTTCTTGCGTTGTTTTTATTATGGGGAATATTAAGCTTTTGGATAAGCAGCAGCAATGATGATATACTTGCTCATAAAGTGTCATTGCTTATTTTAAAGATCGACAGTCCGTATTTATTAATGTTTGCCACAGCATTAATTGGTGGATTGGTTGCAGGTTTCGCTGCGATGACAGGAAGTTTTCTTAGAAAGAAAAAAGTCAGACCTTCCACTTACTGATTTCTATTTAAATTCGTAAATGTATTTTTTGCCAGTAAGAAATCTAATTTTTATTTCCCTTTTATTTTTTTCTATCAGTTCATCTTCTCAAAGCATTCATGGCTCTGTGTTTAATGAGCATGGTGATCTTCTTCCATTTTCTTCTATTTTCATAAAAGGAGGTACACAAGGTGTTACAGCCAACAGCGAGGGAAGATATAATATCAGTTTGAAGCAGGGGAATTATACATTAGTTTGTCAGCATGTTGGATATGCAAAACAGGAAAGAACTGTAACGATAGAACAGAAGGATGAAGAAATAATTTTTATTCTTTCTCTGCAAAAATTTCAACTAAAAGAAGTAATAATAAAAAGTGGTGATGAAGATCCGGCGTATGAAATAATCAGGCAGGCAATTAAGAAAAGATCTTTTTATAACAGCCAGGTAAAAGCATTTCAATGTGAAGCATACATAAAAGGATTGGTTAAATTAAGAAGTATGCCCGACAGGATATTAGGACGTAAGGTTCCTGATGCAGATAAAAAAGAAATGCGGCTTGATTCAACAGGAAAAGGAATTATTTTTTTATCAGAATCAATTACAAAAGTTGCCATGCAGCAACCGGGTAAAATGAAATTGGAAGTTGTCTCCGGCAGGCAAAGCGGCAGCAATGGATTTGGTTTTAATTTTCCGACATTAATCAGCCTCTATGAGAATAATGTTTCCATGTTCACATCGCGGCTAAATCCACGAGGCTTTATTTCTCCCATTGCTGATAATGCTTTAAATTATTACCGGTATAAATTTATCGGTAGTTTTTTTGAAGACGGTAAAGAAATAAATACGATCCGTGTGATCCCTAAAAGAAGCTATGAGCCTGTGTTCTCCGGCATTATATACATTACTGATGGCGATTGGCGGATACATAGTTGCGACCTGTTGCTTACAAAAACTTCGCAGCTTGAATTTTTAGATTCACTTCAATTAACGCAGATATATGTTGCAGTAAGCAATGATGTTTGGCGGGTAAAAAACCAACTCGTTCATTTTAATTTTAATCAACTTGGCATTGATGCCATAGGAAATTTTGTAAACATATTTTCCAAATATGATCTTGATCCTACCTTCTCTAAAAATTATTTTGACAGGGTTGTGATAAAATATGATACTTCTGTAAATAAAAAAACAACTCAATATTGGGACAGCATCCGTCCTGTGCGGCTGGAGCCTGAAGAAATAAAAGATTATAAAATAAAAGACAGCATCTATCAATATGAAAGAGATTCTGTGCTCAGCAAAAACAATATTGACTCTTTAAAGAAACGACAAGGCCCGATAACACTTAAGCAAATTTTCTGGAGCGGCATTGACAGAACACATTATGCAACAAACGGAAATTATAAATGGCATGTAGATCCGATCTTAAAATCGTTACAATACAATACTGTAGAAGGTTTGGTGGTAAATCTTGATGGCGATATTCAGAAATATATTAAAAGCTGGAAAACGAATCTTGCAATAACTCCGAACATCCGTTATGGCTTTAGTGATAAAATGCTAAATGCATGGCTGGGTATAAACTTTAGAGCAAGGGATTTGAGCATAGATAAAAAATTGAAACGTGAGACATGGAATTTTGCCGGTGGAACAAGAGTAAGCCAGTTTAATAAAGAAAGCAATATTTCAACATTAGGAAATTCTGTCAGCACAATAATTTTCGGGCACAATAATTTAAAGATCTATAAAAATATTTTCGGTAATATTTCTTTTACAAAACGTTTTGAAAGTGGTTTTAGATTTGGTTTTGATGCTTTGTACGAAGACCGCATTCCGCTTGATAATACCACTGATTTTGTTATCATCAATAAGAACAGATCAAAGTTTACACCCAACTATCCATATTTAATTCTACCGGTACAATTCAGCAGGCACCAGGCTTTGATCGCATCTGTAGACCTGAGTGTAAAGCCCGGACAGCGTTACATTCAATTCCCTCACAGTAAAGTTGCCATTGGTTCTAAGTATCCAACGTTTGCTTTTAATTATTCTCATGGCTTCAATAATATTCTTGGCAGCGATGTTGATTTTGATAAATGGAAGTTCACAATTTCTGATGACGTAAATCTAAAATTGGCAGGCGCTATAAAATATAAAATTGCAGCAGCAGGATTTTTAAATAATAAAAAAGTTTTCATCCAAGATTACCAATTTTTTAATGGAAATGAATCGCATTTTGCAAAAGAATACATGAATACATTTCAATTGCTTCCATATTATTCAACATTTACAACTGCGCATCTTTACGGTATTTTAAATTTTGAACACCATTTAAATGGTCTTCTCTCAAATAAAATTCCTTTATTTAAAAAATTAAACTGGACATTCTTAGATGGTACAAATGCATTTTATGTTGATAAAAATAATAATTATGCAGAAGTGTTTGTTGGAGTGGAAAATATTTTTAAAGTGCTAAGGTTTGATGTTGTTGCAGGCACAAAGAACGGACAAAAAATAAATGTTGATTATCGTATAGGCTTTGGCGGCAGCATTGGCGCAAGTTTAAATTCTTCACGCTTTAGAGGAAGGAGTGTTGGCTTTTAAATAAATGTCTTGAACCATTATTTAGGTGGATTAGTGGATTAAAGTGATTAAGGTTATTTGTATCATTTTTTTCTTATTAATCTTTTTAATCTCCCCAAATCATGGTTCAAGACATATACCAGGGAGTCAAAATATTCTACCTCATGTGGTTTTTATTATTATTAAAGATTTAATATTCTCTTTTTAGTTGTTTAAATTGCCGCTCTTTAACCTTGATTGTTGATGATAATATTTTTTTATTTACGATATCATACTACGTTTGGGCAAACAATTTTTGTTTCAGGAAATATTGATGCTTTAGGTAATGATAAAGCTGCTGAGGCATTTCCGTTGTCATATTTAAATGATGAATTTTGGTTTGGTAAAATTGAAATTCCTGGTAACCACCAGGAAGAAATTAATTACAGGTACATTCTTCGTGAAGAGGGTAGTGTTGATATTTTGGATGCTGATAAAGATAAAACAGTTGACCCTAATGCTTATCGGACAAATGAAATTATATTATTAGATACATGGAATCCCGAATGGGAAATTAAAAATGCTTTTTATACAAAGCCATTTCAACAGGTTTTATTACCGAAGCCGGGTAAAACGTCAAAACTAAAAGTGCATAAATTTTATACGCATGAGTTTAAAATAAAATTTCCTTTATTAAATACTGACGAATGGGTTTGCATTACAGGCACCGGAAAAATATTTAAGAACTGGGATATAAAAAAACTGGTACCATTAAAGTTGGAAGGTGATTGGTTTAGGATTAAAATAAATTTTGACAGAGAAGATTTTCCTCTGCGGTATAAGTATGGTATTTATAATACGGTTACAAAAACTTTTATCTATGAAAGCGGCAGCGATCGCTATTTGCAAAATGAACCTGTAAAAAAACAAACCATTGTTCTGCATGATGGATTTATAAATTTGCAAAGAAGTTGGAAAGGTGCAGGCGTGGCAATTCCTATATTTAGTTTACGAAGTGAAAAAGGTTTTGGTACCGGCGAATTCAATGATATTAAATTGCTGGTTGATTGGGCAAATAAAACAGGATTGAAATTGTTGCAGTTTCTTCCCGTTAATGATACTACAGCAACTCATACTGAAAAGGATTCATATCCTTATGCTGCAATTTCGGCCTTTGCTTTACATCCCCTGTATATAAATCTTGATGCAGTTGCCGGTGATCAACATGCCTCGCTGATAAGATCACTAAATAAAAAGAAGAAGAGTTTAGATCAGCATCCTGACCTGGAATATGAAGACGTGATGAAATTTAAACTTTCTGCCCTTAAAGAATTATACCAGGCTAAGAAAGATGCATTTCTTACAGATATTAATTATTTTGATTTTTTTGACATGAATCGTGAGTGGCTTGTTCCTTATGCCGCTTATTGTTTTTTAAGAGATAAATATCAAACGGCAGATTTTTCTAAATGGAGATCACATAAAATATATAATGAAGATGCCATTCAAAAATTAGTTTCTCCAACGCAGTCTCATTATGATGAAATAGCATTCCATTATTTTGCTCAATACCATTTGCACCTGCAATTAAAAGAAGCAAGTGAATATGCCCACAAAAAAGGAATTATTTTAAAAGGAGATATTCCTATTGGCGTTTCGCGGCTTAGCTGCGATGTATGGGTTGCTCCATCTTTGTATAATGTAAATGAACAGGCCGGCGCACCGCCTGATGACTTTGCAGTAAAAGGACAGAACTGGAGTTTTCCAACATACAATTGGAAAAAAATGCAGGAGGATGATTATGCCTGGTGGCGTAACCGCTTTGCGCAAATGAATAATTATTTTGATTCATTCCGCATAGATCATATCCTTGGTTTTTTTAGAATATGGAGCATACCGGTACATGCGGTTGAAGGTATTTTAGGAAGGTTTGTTCCTGCAATTCCAATTCATATAACTGAGTTTGATAAAAACAGAGTGTGGTTTGATCATACGCGTTATTGCAAACCATATATTACTGAAAGTGTCTTGCAGCAAGGCTTTGGCGAAAATACAGATAAGATTAAAAAAATTTTTTTAGATGTAAATGAAAACGGGCTGTATCAATTAAAAGAAGAATTTAATACACAAAGAAAAGTTGAAAAATATTTTGACGATCCAACAGAAAATGATCTGATAATAAAGGAAGGCTTATTTAATTTGATAAGTAATGTTATTTTGATTGAAGAAGAAGGATCACAAATGCAGCAGTTCCATTTCAGGATAGCGATGCAGCAAACTTCTTCTTTTAAGCAACTTGATGCGTACACACAAAAACAATTATCAGACCTGTATGTAAATTATTTTTTTATAAGACAGGATGCAATGTGGAAGAAAGAAGCCATGAAAAAATTACCGGCACTTAAGAGAAGCACTAACATGCTTATATGTGGCGAGGATCTTGGAATGGTACCGCATTGTGTTCCGGAAGTAATGAAGCAGACCGGTATTTTAAGTCTGGAGATCCAGCGAATGCCTAAAGATATTAAACTTGATTTTTCCCATCCTAAAAGTGTGCCTTATCTTTCTGTTGTTACACCATCCACACACGATATGAGCACCCTGCGTGAATGGTGGGAAGAAGATAAAGCCCTCACACAAAAATTCTACAATTATATCATGGGCCATTATGGAGCTGCACCTGAAGAATGTGAGCCATCAATAGTGAGAGAAATTATTTTGCAGCATTTGTATTCTCCGGCCATGTGGAGCATTTTTCAAATTCAGGATATACTGGGCATGAGTGAAAAATTGCGAAGAAAAAACTTTTATGAAGAAAGGATCAATCAACCTTCTGATCCAAATCATTTTTGGAAATACAGGATGCATATTCCGTTAGAAGAACTGATAAGGCAGAAAGATTTTACCAAAGAATTAAAAAATTTAATTACAGAGAGCAGCAGAGCATGAAAATAAAATACAGATCATACAATCTCCGGTTTACGCATCCCTTTACTATTTCACGGGGTACAAAAACACATCAGCCAACATTTGTTGTTGAGCTGGAACACTTTGGCATAAAGGGTTATGGCGAAGCGCCTGCAATTAGTTATTACAACATCCCGGTTGAAAAAATGATCGAAGACCTGGAAGCAAAAAAATCTTTTATTGAAAAATTTTCTTTTACTGATCCCGAACGCTTTTGGCATTACTGTCATCACCTGTTTCCAAAAAATTCATTTTTGGTTTGTGCATTGGACATGGCAGGTTGGGATCTTTATGGAAAGATGAAAAGAAAACCTTTGTATGAATTATGGGGATTGGATATTTCAAAAAACCCTCCAACTGATTTTACGATCGGTATAGATACTATCGAAGTTATGGTTGAGAAGATGAAAGAAACTCCCTGGCCCATCTATAAAATAAAATTAGGAACTGCACATGATGTTGAGATAATTACTGAATTAAGAAAGCATACATCTGCAGTTATAAGAATTGATGCCAATGCTGCATGGAAAGCTGATGAAGCATTGGAAAAAATAAATGCCTTTAAACATTTGGGAGTTGAATTGATTGAGCAGCCCTTAGCAAAAGATGATTGGGAAGGAATGAGATTTTTATTTGAAAGATCACCACTTCCATTGTTTGCTGATGAAAGTTGTGTTGCAGAAACTGATGTAGAAAGATGTCACAATCATTTTCATGGCATAAATATAAAACTTACCAAATGCAGTGGCATTACGCCTGCACGGCGAATGATAACAAAAGCAAGAGAACTTAATATGCAGGTTATGGTTGGTAGCATGAATGAAAGCACTGTTGGCAGTGCTGCGGTTGCTCACCTGCTTCCTTTGCTTGATCATGTTGATATGGACGGGCCTTTGCTGCTGGCCGAAGATATTGCTACCGGGATAAGTTTTGATTATGGAAAAGTGATCCTGAGCAATAACCCTGGCCTCGGTATTTCTCTTATTGATTCTTTTTCCCCAGATTTCTATCCTTAGTATTTTACAATAATAAAAGTATTGCTGTCCTGAGTTTGTAACTCAGGACATTCTCCATAATCTTTGCTAATATTATAAGTCCGCTTGATGATCTCTTTAATAAAGGGAAAATTGATTAGTAATTTTTTTTACAATTGAGATGGCGAACAAAAAAATAAAAATTGTATTTGCGCAACAACAATACATAATAGCGAAGATTATACAGTTGAAAACCAATTTGTCAACTTGAGTAGAGTGCCATATATTTATGGTGTTGTAGGCAATTTGGCGATCCATTCAATAATTGAACAAATGACAACACTAATATTTTCAAAACTTCTTTCGATAAATTTTTTTTAATGAAAAAAAACGGTTTCCTCTTATATATATTCTTAATCGTTTTTCAAACGTCTTATTCGCAATTTATTTTAGGAAAGTCATTTTCAGATGCTACAAAAGAGTTGAAAAGTGTGTTTTTAAATGATGGCTTACATTTTTTAAATCAAAGAAGTGCCGGAGAACAACCCGGAGGAGGAGTTGTATATATTATGAAATTTAAAGAAGAATTTACAGTCGTAATTTTTGTTAATAACTATGAGAATGTAAATTGGGTTTCCTTTGAAACTAAAAAGCTTGGTGTTTATTTAAAATTAAAATCAGTTTACCACTCTTCAAAATGGAAATTGGTACAATATGTCGATGGAAATACAAGAGAATATTCTTATAAGAATTTCATTATAGATGAGTTTCCTTTTCAAGAGTATATAGGTAGTAATGGTGAAGTTTATAAATTTATGATGAAGATTTGGCCGACGTCAGGACTTCAAGCTGAATGAAAGAAATGAACTTTAATAAAAATAACACTTTTTATGCAATTGATCCCTTCACCCTGCGTCACGTTTAAATGGCAGCTGATTCTGTAAGCTCCCATTGTTGGCGCAAGCGTCCGCTTGTGCCTTCCTACTAACTATAACTTAATTCAATCAATCCTTTCATTCCGCAAAAATCCCTTGCACTACTATATTTCCAATCTTCGGCTTTGGTTACAAAACCTGCTATTACAGGATTATCATGAATATACTTCAACATCTTATCAAACATTTCCTGATCTTTTATTTCTAATGGTTTATTATGTTGTTGCCAGAATTGCCAATCAGAATTATTGCTATTCTTCTTACCCGCTCTTTCCATCATCCAAATCATCCATTCTTTTCTGCTCTCTTGCGGATGATCTTTAATAATTTTTTTAAGTTGTGTTGATGTATAACTTTTCATCTCTCCCACAATATCCTCTAATTTTTTATTACATGTTCCTATTATCATATGCACATGGCTTGTCATAATACACCAACCATAAATTTGTAAACCTTTGTTTTGTTGACAATGTTTCCATGATTCTATAATTATTTCTCTATATTCATCTCTTATAAAAACATCTATCCAATTTACCACAGCGAACGAAATAAAATACAGTTTATCATTATCATGGAACTTATATTTTCTACTCATCAGCTAATTTACAAACTCTTTTTAATTCGAGCACAAGCGGACGCTTGCGCCAACAGTGGGAACAAGTACTGAAGTTTTGTGTCCACTGTCATCAACGATATATTTTAGAGCATTAGGCATGCCGTATTATTTTCTACAAATTTAATAAAATGTAATTAATAAAGTAATGCCTGAGCCAAGGCTGATATTTTTATCCTCCCAACAATTTATTTTTTTGCACGATATATTCTTCCTGCGTAATGGCTCCTTTTTGCATGAGATCAAAAAGTTTTTGAATTTCATCAGGAATAGAAATATTATTTTGCGAAGCAGCCGGCATACTTTGTTTTATCGCATTGGCTAATTGTTGTGCCTGGTTTCTAACCTGTGATGCTTTATATTCTTCCTGTGCATGGGTTATAGTATCTTTTAAAACTTTGGGATCATGAATCATGGTATATTTTGAATCTCCCAATTCTGCTGCAGTTTGTATTTCCACATCACCATAGCCAAACATACGTCCCCAAATGCTTTGCGTGTATTCAACATTATTAATTTTATCCAGCGGGCTTTCTTTTGAGTATCTTCCAAATAACCCACTCTCATCTATTACTCTCATGTTGGTAACTGCCCAAAGATTATATTTCCATTCAAGATATAAATAGGCAGGATACAAAACGGTTACAAGCGCAATTACCAGGGCAATGTTTATATTATCTTTTAAAAAAATAAAAAGTAATACCGTTAATAAGATCCATGCAAGAAAAGGGAGGATAAGTTTTAGCCAATGCTGTCTTATTATCACCAATAGTTTTTCGTCTTTTTTTAATTGAGTTCTCATAATTAATTTTTCAAGTTTTAAACTTCAATGTGATTACCAAATTCTTACTCTTAAACTATCGGGCACAAACATTTTATCTCCTGGCTTAATTCCAAATGTTGTATAAAATTCATCAACATCTACAAAAGGCCCGTTAACCCTGTATTTGGCGGGAGAGTGTACATCTGTCATCAGGCGGTTCTTTAAACTTTCATCACGAATTTGTCCCAGCCATCCCAATGCATATCCAAGAAAATATCTTTGCATAGGAGTGAGGCCTGCGATCTTTTCATTCTTTTTATATTGTTCAGTTTTCTTGAAAGCATCTATGCCCAACAATATTCCACCGAGGTCTGCAATGTTTTCTCCCTGTGTTGCTTTCCCATTTATTTTTGTTCCTGTTAAGGGCTCGTATAAATTGAATTGATTAATTATCATCAGCGCCCTGTTAGTAAATTCGCTAGAATCATTTTTTGTCCACCAGTTTTTTAAATTTC
This sequence comes from Chitinophagaceae bacterium, assembly GCA_036564845.1. Lineage (GTDB taxonomy): Bacteria > Bacteroidota > Bacteroidia > Chitinophagales > Chitinophagaceae > Ginsengibacter. The sequence continues at coordinate 10,081 of DATCOF010000337.1, forward strand.
CTTTTTCATCATACAATCTTCCCTGGTCATCAAAGCCATGAGTAATTTCATGCCCGATTGTTGAAGCGCCGGCATAACCATATACTGTTGCGTCATCAAGATCTTCATCGCGATAGCCGGGCACTGTAAAAATTCCTGCAGGTAAAACAATTTCATTATTGCTTGGGTTGTAATAGGCATTATAAGTTTGCGGAGTCATATCCCATTCGTCACGGTCTACAGGTTTTCCTAATTTATTAAGATAGAAATCATGCCACCATTTATTTGCATTAATAACATTCTGCAAATAGCTTTCAGTGCCGATCTGCATCGCAGAAAAATCTTTCCATTTATCAGGATAACCAACTTTCTTTTTTATGGCAGCTAATTTAACCTGCGCTTTTTGTTTTGTGCTGTCGCTCATCCACCTAAGCTTTTCAATTCTTTCTTTGTATGCATCACGAATAGATTCAACAAGATCTGAATATCTTTTTTTAGCGGTCTCATTAAAAAATTCTTTCACATACAATTGCCCCAACAGTTCCCCCATTTCATTTTCTTCCATGCGTATAACCCTTTTCCATCGTGGTTTCCGTTCCTTTGCCCCACTCAATAATTTATTAAAATTAAATGCTTCCACGCCAAAAGCTTCGGGAAGAACTTCTTCAAAATTTCTTACCGTTCTAAAACGTAAATAATTTTTCCAGTCGTCTATAGATGTTGTTTTTAATACCTGGTCTAATGCTGTAAAAAATTCCGGCTGGCCTACAATAACAGAATCAACATTTTTAATGCCCCTGTTAGCAAGAGATGTTTTCCAATCAATTATTGATGAAAGTTTATTAAGATCCTTTATTGCCATTTTATGATAATTCGCATAGGGATCTCTCAGGTCTTCAATTTTGCGTGAAGCCTTTGCAAGTTTAGTTTCTAAAGCAAATATTCCCAATGCTGCTTTGGATGCAGATGCAGAATCCTGCCCCTGGAGAACAAGCATTTTTGCAATATGTTTTACATATTGATCACGGATATTTACAGTAGATGAATCTGTTTTAAAATAATATTCTCTATCGGGTAAGCCAATACCACCCTGCCATAATTTATAACTCATTACCTCGCTGTTCTTATCATCCTGTTGTACAAAATCTCCAAATAAAGCATCAACACCAATATTATTTAATTCATTTGAAACATTTATTAAAGAGGATGCATCAGTGATTGAGTTGATCTTATCAAACCAGGGCTGCAATGGTTTTAGCCCGGTCTGTTCTGTTTTTACGCTGTCCATTCCTGTAGCCCAAAAGTTCGCGATCTTTTGACTGACAGAACCTTTAGCTGCATTTTCTTTTGTTGCTTTTTCACTTATTTCACGAAGGCGTTTATAATTTTCCTCAATCACTAAATTGCCGATACCCCATGAACTTTCTTCAGCAGGGATGGCATTATTTTTTATCCATCCTCCATTAGCGTACATAAAAAAATCTTCTGATGGCTTTACCATTGTGTCCATATTTACTGCCAGTACATCGGCAGCAGGTTTGGTACTTTCAGCAGCATTGTTGCTGTTAAGTTTACAGGATTGTAGAAAGAAATAAAGGCTAATAAATAAAAGAAATTTTTTCATTTAATATTTTAGGTGCTAAATATAAATCAGGCTTTGGAATATCACATATTTAATAAAGGTTAGAGAAAAATATTTTTAGAAATTTCTATCCAAATTTTAATTTTAAAAATGAGGGAATAATACTTTTTTAAAAATAGGGTATGATAAATTTGCATTTCTAAATTTTGTAAGATACTTTTATGACCTGATTTGATTTGCCATCTACATAAATACCTCTCAGGCATCAAATTTTTTTTCCAATCCCTCTGATGGCTACCACAAGTTATCTATTGATATGTTTTTGTTTGCATTTCAAAACCTAATATATCTTTAATAAAGATTCTCCAATATCGTATTCATATTATTTATCCATATTCTTTAAAAAAATCGGATTCATCCTTCCTATTCCGTTTCTAACGGCAAAGATTTTTTTAATCACTCAAAAATAAATAATAATGAAAACAACCTCTACCACTCAAGTAAGTACATTCTTTTCTAAAAAAAGCGCTAAGCTTTTTCTAACTTTTTTAAGTCTGATCATTTTTCAAACATCTTTTGCATGGCATGTAGTATCATATACAACTTCAGGCTGTTCAGGAGGTACAATTAAGGTACATGCAAATGTATCGGTTTCAGAAAATAACATTTATTACCATTGGCAGTATAAAGACAACGCCGGAATATGGAAGTGTTTTTCAAATAGTTCATCAAATACTATTAATGGAACAAATTTTACTGCATCAGGTTCTACCTCCAATACAACGGGGGGTAATTTTAATCCTACGGATTTAAGTATTAACAACAGCGCAAATACTTTAGAAAATGTGCAGATTCGTCTGCTAATGGGGCAGGGCGGTGATCCGTATCCTTGCGGCAGTCAGACTAATGTTGCCAATAGTGATAATATGCAAAATACAATCTTAATACGTTTGCATAACTATAGTGGAAGTGATTGCGGTGGAACTACCCCGGGATGTATTGGAAATTTACTTTTCGACAATACCTATGGATATTATGCAGGATTTGAGGCAGGCAGCAACAATTTTACAACAACTACAGGAAAATCAGATTTTGGTGCCGGTACAGTAAACTCCAGCACTCCAGGTAAATATTCTGTACAAAATAATCCTTACGCATATCGTACATCATTTGGCCAATTTGCACCTCATACAGGCAGTAATCAAATGGTAGTAAATGGCAGCAGTACTATTACAGATAGAGTTTGGTACAAGTCAGTGGGTGTATCAGCAGGAGGCGTTTACACCTTTTGTGCATGGGCAGCAAAGGTTGATGCGACTCAACCAAAAATTCAGCTTAAAGTAAATGGTGCTGAAGTAGCTGCTACTGATTTATCTACATCTGCAATAGGAGCGTGGATTGAAATATGTGGCAGTTATACGATTCCTGCAGGAGTAACTTCTGTAGAAATTGCAGTATTAAATAAAAATGCTACCGGTGGTGCTGATAATTTTAGCTTAGATGATCTTTGTTTCACACTTACAACTCCGCCACCACCACCATCTGATTGCGGATGTACCACATCTACCACTAACCTTTTAACTAATCCAAGTTTTGAAAATGGAACAACAGGTTATAGTTGGAGTGGAGGTAATCTTACTACAGGAACTGGTTATGTTATTTGTGGATCAAAAAACGCATTCCTTGATGAAACTTCAGGAACTGCAAAAGTTTGGCAACAAGTTACCTCTATTGCTCCGGCCTCGGTTGTAACATTTAAGGGTTGGGCAGGTACACATACTCCAGGTATTTCCTGTAGTCCTAAATTAACCCTGGCATTTTATAATGCTTCGTCAGTATTAATCAGTTCTACAAGTGTTACAGTTGATAAAGATGTAGATAAACCTGATTATAAATTGAAACAATATACTATTTCTGCATTAGCTCCTGCCGGAACATTTTATACAAGGGTAGAAGGATCTATAGGATGCAATACGCTTAAGCTTGACGCATTATGCTTAACAGCAACAAGCCCCGGTCCTTTACCTATAGGCATAATTAATTTTCAGGGAAATTATTCAAACGGTGTAGGTATGCTAAATTGGAAAACAGGAACAGAAATAAATTCCAATTATTTTGAAATTGAGCGTAGTGACGATGGAGTAGCTTTTGCAGAGGTTAATAAAGTAAATGCCAAAGGCATTGCATCAGATTACAATTTTGTTGACAGACAAATGATGCCGGGCACTAATTTTTACAGACTTAAAATTGTTGATAAGAATAATTCTTTCACTTATAGCAATATTATTAAACTACGGGCTGAAATAAAAGGAACAATAATCACAGCAACTTATCCTAACCCATTTGTAGATCATGTTACAATAACAATTGCCAGTGAGATATCGGAACCAAATGTAAGTGTTCGTATATTGGATAATACAGGAAGACAATTAAAGGTTCAAACTACACATCTTCAAAAAGGCATTAACCAGATTTCTTTTGATAACCTTTCGGCTCTTTCATCTAATCTATATATAATAGAAGTAAAAACCGTAAACGGTATGAATACAGTGAAATTAAAAAAATAACTACATACATGAATTACCTAAATGCTCCTGCTTTAAGCAGGGGCATTTTTTATAGATTTTTTTTTAATTCGCAATACTAGATTCTATAATATCATCAGAAGTATTAGTCATTATAAAAAATTTCAGCATAAAAAAAACCGGCAGGGTAGCCGTTTTTTTTTATGCTATATTAAATTTTAATTATCGGCTTCAGTATCAGTTGTACATACTTGTCCATTTGGATATGTAAATTGAAAAGTTAGTTGTTTTGCAGGTGGAATGTTTCCGCCGGTTAAGCAATAACTGATATAAGGCAATGTTGGATCACTAACATCTCCATCAACAGGATAATTGATGGTTGTTATTTTATTTGCTTTATAAAAAATACCTGTTAATTGTGGTATCTCTGTAGGTAGTTGGCTAAAGGCAATTCTAATTTGTCCATCGCCATTGCAAACAGCCCATCCGTTTCCGTTGTTTCTTTTAAGAGAGTAGGATATAGGGCAATCATAAACTGTGCCTCCTCCGGGACCAGAATCAATTACACCTCCGCTTCCGTCACCTGATCCGCCTGGAACAGTTTGGGCAAAAGAAGAAGTAGATAAAAAGAAAATAGATGCCAAAAGTAAAAAGGAGCTAAATGGTTTTTTTTTCATAGGATAGGTTTTTTGGGTTTTGTTAGCAGGAAAAATGGTGTAAAAAAGCCGGTTACATTACCGTTTTTTTTTGTTTCTAAATATATTAATGCCCACATGATGTTCTTGTAGGATATGTACATGGAGGTGGCGCCTGGTATTTACAAGTTTGATATGTTCTGTAATTTATACAACCTGTATAATAAAGTGGTAATAAACAAGTGCGATAACCTGTGGTTGTAGGGAATGTTACAGAACCATCCGGCGCTATTGTTGCATGCAGCCTGGTTAATAAGGAAATAATAATGTTGTAATAAGGCGATGTAGAAGCCATGGTAACTATACCTGCAGAACCAAAATCAAATGTTAGTGTGGGTGTTCCTGCTGTAGTTCCGGGGTCTGAAGGAAGTCCTGTTCCGCCACCAGCAGATCCGCCTGGCGCTGGCTGTGCAAACGTGTTTGTTGAAAAAAAGCAAACAATAATTAAGGATAATACAATTGTAAAAAAGTTCTTTTTCATAGGATAATTGTTGGTTATGGATAATGGTTATTAAACGTAAGTGATGGTTAAAATATTGTGTAAGAAGTTATGCAATATTATTCATCACTTAATCGCATAACAAAACTAAGAATCAAAAGCAATGCTTACAAGAGCATAAGTACTCCATTTTAAATTATTGTAATTACGGTATTTAATAGTAGTTATACGATTATTTAAAAACGTAATCTTACGAAAGTGGCCGCCAGGCAGGTAAAGTAAATTTTAAAGTTGTTTAAAAATAAGATTTCCAATAGTATATTTATAAAAATATTACTGCTTAAAATGGGATTTAATTGCACATACAATAATCTCTATAGAATTTCGTTTCTTCTTATAGTCACGAATCCATTTTATGAAAAAAAATTTACTACTTGCTATTTTTGGGTTTGTGTTTTTCTTTTCTTCTCAGGCTACAACATTTACAGTAAACACCACCAGTGATGCAAATTCAGGATCAGGTACAACCGGAACTTTACGTTGGTGTATAGTTCAGGCAAATTCAACTCCAGCAGCAGATACAATCAATTTTAGTTATGCCGGCACTTTTACTGTAGCAAGTAACTATCCTGTTATTTCCTCGCCTTTAACAATTAACGGATTTTCTGCACCAGGTGCGGTACAGGGGCAACTGGGTGCTGGTTCCAGGGTTATGAAGATAATTTTAAATGGACCGGGTACTTCATCCGTATATGGGTTACAAATTACTGCCAATAATTGCGAAATATCAGGGTTGGTAATTCAGGATTTTTACAAAGGCATTTATATAAATGGTGGTGATAATAACTGGATATGGGGCTGTTATGTAGGTACGTCCTTTGACGGTTCATCCGCACTCGCTGCTACTACTTGTTGGGATGATGGTATTGCATTAAGTGCAAATGCAAACAACAATATTATAGGTACTAACGGAGACGGAACCAATGATGCCAATGAAGGAAACTTAATAGCCGGCAATGGTGATAGCGGAACTCAATTTTTTGGAGAATGTATTTCACTTAATGAAGGTGGAGTAATTGCTGCAAATTGTAGTGGTAATAGAATTGCGGGAAATTATCTTGGAACCAATGAAACCGGTACTGCAGCATTATATTTTAATGGAACAGCCGGTAAACAAAGAGGCTCAGGAATTCAAATTAACTACAGTACCTTAAATATTATTGGTACTAATGGAGATGGAGTTTCAGATGCGCTGGAAAGAAATGTAATCAGTGGAAACAGCGATTGCGGGATTGTACTTATGGGCGGTGGTAGTAATAAAGTTAAAGGTAATTATATAGGCACTGATAAAACGGGATTAACAGGCTTGCCAAATTATTCTGATGGGGGAGGAAATATTTCCTGTACACAAATAGTAATAAAATCAGGAAGTGCCAATAACATTATTGGTACAGATGGTGATGGAGTTAATGATAACATTGAGGGAAATGTAATTGGCTCCGCTACCATTACCGGCGGAGTAAATAGCGTAAGTTACAATTATGCAATTTTTATATCAGCCAGTACAGGTACAACTGTAGCAGGAAATAAAATCGGCATAGGTGCAGATGGTGTTATCGCACTTAATATTAAAACAATAAGTGGCGACTACATTGATAAATGTATTTACGTTAGTTCCGCCAGTACAAGTACAATAATTGGAACAGATGGAGATGGTGTTTCGGATTCTTACGAAAGCAATTATTTTGGTAATTCAGGCTCAGGTGTAACAATAGATGGCAGTAACAGTTGCATAATCGCAGGCAATTATTTTGGGCTTGGAACAAACCTGACCACTGCCGAACAATTAAGTTCTTCAGGCGCATATATTTTAAATTCTACAACTTGCCGCATTGGTTCATCAGCATCAAATAATTTAGAAAGAAATTATTTTTGTAACAGTGACTACGACGGCGTTTGGGTTGATGGAGGAGCTATCTCAACTAATGACCTTATTAATATTCGATATAATACATTTGGCATCAGGCCAGATAATATTCCGGCACCAAATGCATACCATGGGATTGAAATTTACCAACGATCAAATGCTGATACAGTTCAATATAATATTGTTACACAAAATGGAACGGTTACTCCAAATGGTACATATAGCGCAATACTTATCGGGGGGCCATCTACAAGTGATGAATCCATTGGTTGTGTAATATTTCAAAATCAAGTATATAAAAATATTGGAAGAGGTATAGATATATTAGGAAATCTTTCTGTACAAAATAAAGTAAGCCAAAATAGCATTTATGATAATGGTAATGCGAGCAATAGTACTGCCAGCTCACCGGCTTTTGGAAAATATAGTTTAGGATTAGATAATGATTATGATGGTACTACCCTTAATGATCCCAAAGACCCGGACACAGGACCTAACGGGTTATCTAATTTTCCGGTAATTACAGCTGCTGTTCCCGGGGGAAGCAGTTGTTCAGAATTAATTTCGGGTACATTTAATGGTTTGGCAAGTACCCAATATTATGTTGAAGTTTTTGCAAGTGATGTGTGCAATGGTGATACAGCCGGAACAAATAATTTTGCTACTGTTGGATATAATTATGGGGAAGGGAGAACGTATGTTGGCACTTCATCTACATTTACCACAGATATAAATGGAAATGGGGCATGGTCACTTTCCGCTGCTTTTTCCACAATTGTAGGTCAATATATTACCGCAACATCTATTCAAAATAGCGGAACAGGTATAAATAATACAAGTGAATTTAGTAAGTGCTTTTATGTTAGCTACGATTGTGGGGATGCTCCTGACACCTATCATACGCTTTTATCAAATTGCGGCCCTGTGCATCTTAACGTAAATAATAATTTAAAAATTGGAAGCACAGTAACGGTTGATCTTGATGGTATGCCTGGCCCTCAGGCAAATGGCGATGTTGATGATGGTATTTCATCATTCCCAACTCTAACGGAAAAATCAACAACCTATTCTTTAACAAATATACCTGTAACAAATACTACAGGAAGTACAGCAACTTTATATGCATGGATAGATTTTAATGTCAACGGATCTTTCGAACTATCCGAATTCACATCAGTTAGTGTACCAAGCACAGGAGCGCAAACAGTAAACCTTACATGGTCTTCACTTGCCTGCGGCACTAACATTACTCCGGGTAACGCATACCTGCGCATGAGGTTAACTACTTCTGCACTTTCTGATAATGCAGGAACAACAACAGTTGATGAGCGCAGCTATGGAGAAGCAAGTAACGGAGAAGTGGAAGATTACAAATTATATATTGCCGGGTATGACTATGGTGATCTTCCCAATACATATCCTACTGCAACAATGTTATGCTTAGAAGATACAGCAACAGCAAAGGTTTGGGCAGGTGTTACCAAACCAAGTCTTGAATGTTCTCAAAAATATAGTGCTGATGCTATGGGTGATGGCAGTGAAGAAGATGGATTAACTATATCTATTGGACCATCAGGATCAAGTTATAACTGGGTAGTATGGCTCAATGCCAACCAGGCGTCAAAAACAGTTTACTATGGACTATGGATAGACTGGGATGGCAATCAGGATTTTACAAGTGGATTAGATGCCTTTTACAGTGGCAGTGCAGTTGTAACGGGACTTACCAATAAAAATGTGTCTGTTTATTCGCCTTTTGGAATAACAGGTAACTCTTCATTCAGGCTGATTGTTTCAGATGCACCTTTAACATTGGGGATGTACAATGCAACTATAACTAATGGAGAGGTAGAAGACTGGATACTTTACAGAATACTTACTTCTCCTAATTACGCACTTATCGGTACTAAACAATTAAAAGGAAATCTTTTGAGGTGGACAAATTCCTCAGGACAGATTGTTGCTAATTATTCTATTGAAAAAAGTACAGATAACATTTCATGGTTGCCAATCGGTAATATAAATCCTTTATCATTAAGTAATTTTTCAATGCAATATTCTTATGTAGATGAAGCGCCAAATTCTCAGAATTTTTATCGTATCAAAATATCTCTTCCGGATAATACTTATCAATATAGTAACATATTGCCTCTCTCTAATAGCAGCAACTCACCTATTCTTATTTATCCGAATCCGGCGCTTGATTTTATTACTATTAAAACACTCAGCAAAGATTATGTTCAGGCTCAAATATCTGATCTTGCCGGTAGAGTTGAAATTTTGCAATCAATAAATTCTTTTGATACAAAAATTAATATTTCTAATCTATCCACTGGTAATTACGTTATTAAATTAATAACTAAAAATGGTAATGCACAGATTCAAAAGTTTATAAAAATAAAAAATTGATAAATAATTATTCAGATCATCATGGTAAAAACACTATAATAATCTGAATAATACTTGCATAATCAGAAATAGTATCGTAGGTTTGTCTTCCCTACACATAGAATTTTTTCTACATTACTGTTTTCCCTTAGCAAGTTCATTTATTATTGAATTATAATTTTGTAGTACTATATCTAATAAATTATAGAAGATATCCCTGCACAAGTATAATTTTTTTGTTTGTTTGATCGTTAGTGAATTATTGACAATTATTACAATGAAGCAAATCCCTTTATTGTAAACAATTTCAATTTACCAAAATATGAAACCATTTTTTACCTTACGGTATTTTAAATTTATCCTTACTTCCTTTGCTTTTTGTTTTGTAAGTTCAATAGCGCTTGCGCAACTGGGAACCTATCAGTTTACAGGTTTTCTCTTGGGTCCCTGCCCTAACACAAATAATAATGTTACCTCTCAGCCAGCCAATGCAACTTTTAGCCCATATACAACAGTAGGTACTACATGTGTATCATCTACAACTGAATTTACAAACAAAAATTGGAACACGGGGAATGCAATAGATTTAACACAATACAATCAATTTTCAGTTACTCCCAATACAGGTTATGAGTTAAGGTTAACCACATTATCTTTTACTCAGTGGACAGGCAATGAAAAAAATGCTATCTGGGTTCTGAGATCAAGTTTAGATAACTATGCAACTAATATTTCTTCTGGAAATATCTTACAGGCAACTCAAACACATGTTATTGCTCTTCCCGCAGCCAATTTCACAAGCATTGGGGCTGTTACTTTTCGCTTTTATGTCATAGCATCCAAGGATGGTGCGGCAGAATGGAGCAATGATGATGTAAGCGTAAGTGGTTCTGTTGTACCATTACCTCCGGATCCTGCTACCCCTACTTCAAATTCGCCACAATGTTCTGGAACTGGTGTAACAATTACTGCAAATGGAACCCCTCCTGCCGGACAAACATGGTATTGGCAAACGAATGCTACAGGAACCAGTACCGCAAATTCTGCTTCATCTTATTTTGTTAATACTACAGGAACGTATTATTTACGAGCCCAGGATAATACAACACTGGCATGGAGTGCCGGTTCAGGAAGTGCTGTTGTAACAATAACGCCAGATGTTTCTGTTCCTGTTTTTTCCTTTGGATCATCATCAACAAGATGCGGGGGGGTAGGAACGGTAGCCTATACTGCTACAGCCTCTAATAATACAGGAATCACTTACAGCCTGGATGCGACAAGCTTGGCTTCTGGTAATACTATTGATACATCAACAGGTGCTGTAACATATTCAGGAGCCTGGAGTGGTACATCTGTAATAACAGCCACAGCAACCGGATGCAATGGACCAACAACATCGTCACATACCGTAACAACAAGTGTTCCTGTTACAACCCCTGTATTTGATTTAGGTTCAACATCAATAAGATGCCAGGGCGCAGGAACAGTAACCTATACAGCAACAGCAAATAATACTACGGGAATAAGTTATACATTAGATGCTACGAGCAGTGCAGCAGGCAATACGATCAATGCAGCAACAGGCGCTGTAACTTATGTTGCAGGCTGGAGTGGAACATCTACAATTACAGCAACAGCAGCCGGATGTCCATCAAATTTAAATGCAACACATACAATAACGATAACACCAACGGTTGGCAGTCCTGTATTTAGTTTAGGAGCAACATCAATAAGATGCCAGACGGCTAATACAGTAACCTATACAGCTACAGCAACTACTAATACAGGAATAACTTATAGCCTTGATGCAACCAGTTTGTCAGCAGGCAATACGATTGATGTAAACACAGGCGCTGTAACTTATGATGCAGCATGGTTTGGAACATCCGTTATTACAGCCACAGCAACAGGATGTAACGGACCTAAGAGTTCAAATCATACAGTAACAACAAATACTTTTGTTACAGTACCGGTATTTAATTTAGGATCATCATCAGTAAGGTGCCAGGGAACTGTTTCACAAAATGTAACCTATACAGCCACGGCATCTAATACAACAGGAATAACTTACAGTCTTGATGCAACAACAGATGCATATCCTGGTAATTCAATTAACACGGCAACAGCAGTTGTAACCTATGCATCAGGATGGACAGGAACTTCAACGATAACAGCGAGTGCAGCAGGTTGCAGCGGTCCGCAAACTGCAGTTCATACCGTAACAACAACACCATATGTAACAGTACCGGTATTTTCATCAGGGTCATCATCAACAAGATGCCAGGGGGCAGGAGTAGTAAATTATACAGCAACAGCGAGTAATGCAACAGGGATAACTTATAGTCTTGACGCAACCAGCACCAGTGCAGGTAATTCTATTAACTCATCTACAGGTGCTGTAACTTTCACAGCTGGATGGATTGGCAATTCTACTATCACAGCAAGTGCAGCAGGATGTAGCGGACCTAAAACTGCAACCCATACGGCTACAACTACAGCAACAGTTGGTACACCGGTATTTTCATTGGGAGCCACATCAACAAGATGCCAGACTGCAAATACAGTAACCTATACAGCAACAGCAACAACCAATACAGGAATAATATATTCACTTGATGCAACCAGTTTGGCAGCAGGTAATACGATCAATACTGCAACAGGTGCTGTAACATATTCAGGAAGCTGGAGTGGCACATCTGTTATTACTGCGACAGCTACCGGATGTAACGGACCAACTACATCGTCACATACCGTAACAACAAGTGCTCCTGTTACAACCCCTGTATTTACTTTAGGTTCAACATCAGTAAGATGCCAGGGAGCAGCAACAGTGGCTTATACAGCAACAGCAAATAATACAACGGGAATAACCTATACATTAGATGCTACCAGCAGAGCGGCAGGCAATACGATCAATGCTGCAACAGGCGCTGTAACTTATGTTGCAGGCTGGAGCGGAACATCAACTATTACAGCAACGGCTGCAGGATGTAGTCCTCAAAGTGCAACCCATACAGTAACGATAACACCAACAGTAGGTACACCTGTATTTGCTTTGGGAGCAACATCATCAAGATGCCGTGCAGCAACAATAGTAACGTATACAGCATCATCAACCAATAATACAGGCATAACTTATACTTTAGATGCTACAAGTTTAGGAGCAGGGAATACTATTGATGCATCTACAGGTGCAGTAACTTATGATGCAGCATGGTTTGGCACTTCAGTAATTACAGCCACAGCAGCAGGATGTAACGGACCTAAGAGTTCCAATCATACAGTAACAACAAATAATTTTGTTACAACACCTGTCTTTACTTTAGGATCAACATCAACCAGATGTCAGGGTACATCATCACAAACAGTTACTTATACAGCAACTTCCTCCAACACTACAGGAATAACTTATAGCCTGGATGCCACAACAGCCGCATTTGCAGGAAACTCAATTAATACTTTTACAGGTATTGTTACTTATTCTTCCAACTGGGCAGGAACTTCAGTAATTACAGCAAGTGCCGCAGGATGCAGTGGACCACAAACTGCTACACATACTGTTACAACAACGCCCTATGTAGGAACTCCTGTTTTTAGTATGGGTTCTTCTTCAACAAGATGTCAGGGTGCTAACACAGCAACTTATACGGCTACAGCAACTAACACAACAAGTATAACATTTACACTTGATGCAAGCAGCATATCAGCAGGTAATTCAATAAACGCAGCTAATGGAATTGTAACATGGGTAGCAGGTTGGTATGGAACATCAACTATTACAGCAAGTGCAGCGGGATGCAGCGGACCTAAAACAGCAGTACATACGATTATAACAACTGCCACAGTTGGCACACCTGTATTTTCTTTAGGAGCATCATCAAGCCGGTCTCAGTCGGCAGCAACAATAACTTATTCAGCAACAGCTACAACAACTACAGGTATAACCTATAGTTTGGATGCAGCCAGCCTTTCTGGTGGAAACACAATCAACTCATCTACCGGGGATGTAACATATGCTTCAACCTGGAGTGGTAGTAGTGTTATTACAGCATCGGCAGCAGGGTGTAATGGACCTGCTATTTCAACACACATTTCTGAAACCAATCCATCCACGGTAACTACGCCATTATATCTTAATGGACCTGGTTCATTTCTTGGCAGAGTAGATCCGGTTGCTACCAATAAACTCACAACTATAAACTCAGCAACATTGAGTAATGGAAGCACAATTACATTTACCCAAGCACCTGTTTTGTGCAGTTCATTAACAATTAAGGCAGCCACTATTCAAGTAATTACTTATGTATCAAGCGTGGTTAGCTTGTCTTCAACACCTATTATTTCGGCTACGCTAAGATATAATTTAATCAATATCATTGTTCTTACTAATCCCGTATACAATAGTGTAGCTAAAACTATTACATGGACAGGCACACTTGGAACCGATGTTATTGTTCCAGCAGGTGAGGCAATTTCATTAGATATAACTTCTTCTGAAAGTACTGCTACTTTTAAAATCAGTTATGACAGCAAAACAAATCCTTCTAAAATAAATTTACCTGTTTCAAACTATGTAAATATCACATCATTAAAAATTTATGATGGAGCATATCCCGGCGGGGGACAAATAAACAGTTCAGTCCCCGGAGTTAATAACTATATCAGGGCAGTAGCAACCAGTCCGTTTGGGGCTTCGGATGTTACAGGTTTAGATGTAACTATCACCCCTTCCGGAAGCACTTTTGCATCTACCCCAGTTGATTCAACTTCCTGTACTAAAACATATGAATATGTTTGGAGTGCACCTTCAACCAGTGGAAAATATAGCATATCAGCATCTGCAAAACAAGGTTATGAGAATGCAGTATTTTATTTTGATGTTATTTCTTCAACTGTTTGTACCGTATGTCCTCCTGTAGCCTATAATGATTCAGCAACAGGATCTGGTGGAGCGCCCATATTAATGGATGTTCTGGCAAACGATTATGACCCTAATGACAATATAAATAACGCATCTTTAAGTTTGATAACTCCTCCAAAAAACGGAGATGCAATTAAATCGGGTAATAAATTTGTTTATGTGCCTAATGGAACATTTGCGGGAAAGGATACTTTCCGATATCAAATTTGCGACTCAACATTACCAACTCCTCTATGTGCAATTGCAGACGTATACATTTCAATAGATCCAACAATTGTTGATCCATGTTCAGATGCTACTAAAAGCCAGGTGTATTATATGCCTTTTCCTGAGCAGGATGCAAGAGCAGCTTTACTGGCATCTCAAAATGTAGGATTGACCATCAATAATCTAAGAGATATAATAAGTTTAAAAATGCCCTATCCAAATATGATAATAGTTTGGGATCATTGGGAAGATGGATATGAGGCGGATATTTTAAATCCAACTCAAAGTACAACATTGGTTTGGGGTGATGGGAATCCATATAATGGTATTGCTCCTGGTTATCCTAATGATATTATTCCTGCAGGTGGAAGCATTGTTTTGGATAATAC
>DATCOF010000338.1:0-5595 GCA_036564845.1 Chitinophagaceae bacterium
TCCTCTACAGTGGCGCCACTAAAAAATGAATTGCTTTATCAAAAACCAAAGATCATTGAAAGAGTGAATGAAGCTTTAGGCGAAAAAGTGATCACTGAAGTTGTGATTAAATAATTACAGGTTATATCTTAATAATAAATACCGACCACGGAGAAAGAAATTATTTAGAAAATAAAGTTGCAAATTTTTTATTGCTTAGTTTCTTACCGGGTTCGTGACACGAACCCGGAATAAGGATAAAAGAATTAATCTACATAATTTATTTGCAGACTAAACTGTTGTTGGTGCACCTCACACACGAGGCTATTTGAACACCAATGGCGAGAGTTACGAGAACTTGTTACCTTTAAAAGATGAAATCAATTATCCGTTTGCAGATTTTAGTATTATTCTTATTTTTTTCTGCATGTAAAAAAACTAAACCAGTTATTTTTTCAGGTCAATTATTGCTGACTAAAAAACATCCAGTTGCTTTATCTCATAGGAACATTGAAATATACCAACGTGGTTCACCTTCTGCAATAGGTCTAAATTCAGGCTCATCATCATCTTCTTCAACATCAGTCACTGATGCCAATGGTTTTTTTCGTGTAAGTTTTCTCCCTGGTACTTCTACTTTTATTATTTTTACTGGTGCTAATCCCAATTCTTTAACCTTGAGCAATTCGTTTGAAGACACGTCTCTGCCCAGGTTTTCCCGAAATAATTTTCCTGACTCAGGATATGATGCTGCAAAGCCAACATTTATTGGTAAAAGTATCGATACTGCTATAATCAAAGTTATTTTAGTAACAAATTTAGCTGCTACTGATACTATTGGATTGAGAGGATATACACTTAATGGAAACTTAGATAAGCAATATACTGGTTTAACGGGGTCAGCAGGTTCGGTTATTATATTAGACACAATTTCTAACCTGCTTTTTACTGACTTTGATTGCCGTACTAAAACGTTTATTAATACATTATATGCAGGACGAAAATGGACTACCAACTCTGGTTATGTAACAATCTCGAGTGAAGGTTTTAATTCACCATACCAACTTTCGGAGACAGATGAAACCAAAAAAGAATTAATGTTTTATTTCAAGAAGTAATGCACGTGTTAATTGTTGATAGATTTTCTTTAGCTCACGGGCTGCCCGATTGAAATGGAAAACACGGTGAAGGTTTGTGCAAAGGTCTTGTGCCGGACCTGCCTACCGGCAGGCAGGTTTGTAATGGAAAGCGGGAACCGATGATGATAATGATTCAAATGATGAGAGTCCCTTTTACAAATTAAAAATGTAAAATGAAAAATTAAAAACCTGCACCCTTCTACATTTTGCATTTTTAATTTTGCATTATTGCAATCTCACTCTCGGGTCAACCACGCCATATAAAATATCGGCAAGAATATTTATGAGGATAAAGAACGCAGCGGAAAATAATACTGAGCCCATAACAACGGGATAATCCAGTTTGTCCAATGCATCTACGGTAACTTTGCCTATACCCTTCCATCCAAAAATATATTCAACAAAAAAAGCGCCTGCCAGCAATTCGGCAAACCAGCCTGTAATGGCCGTTATCACTGGGTTTAACGCATTGCGCAACGCATGTTTAAATACTACGGTTCGGCGGCTCAGTCCTTTTGCATAAGCGGTGCGTATATAATCCTGGTTAAGCACATCGAGCATGGAACTGCGTGTAAGCTGTGTAATAATTGCCAGCGGACGAATGCCCAATGTAATGGCAGGAAGAATTAAATTCTGCAACGTAAGATAGCGCTGCCCGGTGGTTTCATCAATGTCGAACCAACTGCCGGTAAGATTCAATCCTGTGTATGGATGCAGCACAATACCAAATAAATAGGCGATGACGATAGCCATAAAAAATGACGGCGCCGAAATGCCGATAACGCTTGCAAAAACGGATGAAGTGTCCATCCATGTATTTTGTTTTACGGCTGCCAGTACGCCGAGCAATACACCGATGATGGTTGCAAATATCATGGCGGCAAATGCAAGCATGATGGTGCCGGGCAGGGCTTCCATCAAAACATCTACTACATCTTTTTTAGTTTGGTAACTTCTGCGCAGGTAAGGAATTTTTATGCCGATCTTTTTTTCTCCGCCTATAAAAAAGCCTCGTAATTTTTTATCTTTTATTTCCTGCGTTGAATGAAAGCCGATAGGTGAAACATCATTGAGGTATAAAACAAACTGTTTCCATTTGGGCTGGTCGAGGTAGAGTTCCTTGCGGATGTTGTCCATTGTTTTTTTATCGCCTGTTTGTCCAACGATCAATCGTGCAGGATCAGCAAATCCCTGGAACATAAAAAAAACTATTACCACCACTCCTATTAAAACAAGAATTCCGTAGGCGAGTTTTTTTATAATGAATTGGAACAAATTATTTTATTAATTTTTGTTAGAATTGATTACTATACCTGATTGGTTGTAATGTTCGTTTGTCACTTTTTTTGCTTGTCCAAAAAAAGTAACCAAAAAAAAGACCCCCGAAAAAGATTACATCCCTTTTTCGGGATGGTTCCCTGATTAAGCATTTGTGCTACTGTAGCTTCAACATTGGAACCTTGATGTGTTACACTCTAATCATGGTAATCCTGTAATCCCAAAAATCATGGTTCAGACAAAATTACCTGGTTGCTTTTTCAATATCCGCCCAGCCCCATTTGTGTTGAACGATCGGGCCTTTCATCAGGTACAAAGATGGATCGGTACGGGCTGCGGTTTTTAATGCTGTGGCGTCGCAACCAACAATGGGCACATTAAAATTATTTTTTTCATTAAAGAATTGCTGAGCAACAGAAGCCTGTGATGCAATAATTATTATTGGCCTGTTTTTTTCTTTTGCAAAACTGTAAAGGTTCCTGAAATTTTCCATCCAATGCGTAGTATCTTTTGTTGCATCTTTAATAAAGAAAAAATAATATTCACCGGATTGGTTTAAGATGGAGTCTGTTACATCTTTTGTGCTATCCTTTCCCACAGGAATTACAGGAACTACAGGAACAGTAAGAACAAAATCTTTTATCGGCGGCTCATTATTTTTTCCTTTTTCAAGAAGCGTTTCTTTGCGTTCTACAAAGTTCCATGTAGAATCAGGTTGGGTAGGTGATTCTTTTTTCTCACCATTCTTCTCCCAAATAAATTTATAACTGAATTTATCGAATGTAGCATCTGCCGGCATTTTGCGTAGTTCTAAAATGTTGTTCCCTTTTTTGTATGGCAGGCAATCTATCAATGGCATATGTTTTAAAACCTGCCATTGAAAACCGACCACTAACAATAGTGTAACACATATTATAACAAAGCTGAGCGTGCCTTTAAATAATGGTCTTATATATTTTGCTCCAAAGAAAATGATCAGGATCAAAACAAATAATGCAATGTCTTTTATAAATGATTGCATTGCGGTTAGCGGGATACAATCGCCAAAGCAGCCACAGGTGCGTATCTTACCGGATAGCACTGCATAGCCTGTTAAGAATGTAAAAAAGATTATGAGCAATAATAACAGCCAGCTAAAAAATCTTACCCCTCTTCCTAATAAAATAGCGACACCAACTATAACCTCCAACGTTATTGTGATGAGGGAGAATGCCAATGCATAATCATTAAGCCATAACATTAAACTATGCAACGCAGAATAGTTGCCCCACACTTCAAAAAACTCCTGCATTTTATAGGATAATCCTAACGGGTCATTTGCTTTTACCAATCCTGAAAAAATAAAAAGCACTCCAACAATTATCCTTGCAATGTTTACAATTATTCTCATTTTTTATTTTTTAAAACCAATTTTGGTTCTTTATATTTTCATATCAACCTCATCCTCCTTCTCCTTCTCCACCTCATCCGCCCTTTGGGCACCTTCTCCTAAAGGAGAAGGAAAGCGGTAAAATCTGTTTTAAGGAGCGGTGCTTCGGAATAAAAACAAACATTTTATCTTCCACATCATCTCTGCATTTCAATCAACAAAAAATAATCTTCAAGTTATACAATTTTCCATTTCAGCATTCACGGCAATTGAGCGTTAGCAAGTCTCCCCTTTGGGGGGAGATTTAGAGGGGGCTTAATATCAATACAAAAACTGCATAGTTTATAATATCATAAAAGTTTGCATCAATGCCTTCGCTGATAAGGGTTTTGCCCTGGTTACTTAAAATTTGTTTTATGCGTAAAACCTTTGCCAGTATCAGATCCGCAAAACTTTCCTGGCTCATATCCCGCCATGCTTCTCCGTAATCATGATTTTTATCTTCCATTAATTGTTTTGCGATCACCACTTTTTCATCATACATTTTTGTTACAATGTCCACATCCATGTCTTCTGTTTCATCATTTTGCAATTCCAGTTGTATCAAACCGATCACTCCATAATTTATTATTCCTTTAAATTCACTCAGCAGGTCATCATCAATTTTCTGCAATTTTTTTTCCTGTATGTTGCGTATCCGTTTTGCTTTTATGTAGATCTGGTCCACCACTGAAATGGTTCTGTAAACTCTCCATGATGTTCCGTAATCTTTTGTCTTTTTTATAAAAATCTCTTCACAACTTTTTATTGCCGTATCGTACTGCTGGTTGGTCTTTGTTTGCATTTTTTAATTTAGTGTTATACTTCCTGATCGTGAAACGTGAGACATCAAACGTGAGAATATCACATTTCACGTTTCACGATTTGTAAGCAACATAAAAAACTAACTTACTTTAGCTTTTTATAACTTCAAAAATAAAGATAAGTAGCCAATGTTCTCATTAAACTGCAAAGGCAAATTATTAGTGATGGATAAGCCACTGGTAATGGGCATTCTCAACATTACACCCGATTCGTTTTATGAAGGGAGCAGGCAAACAAATTTTTCTGTTTTAGCACAGGCCACAAAGATGATAGAAGAAGGCGCAGATATTATTGATATCGGCGGACAAAGCACACGGCCGGGAAGTGAGAGGATTTCTGTAAAAGAAGAATTACAAAGAGTGCTTCCGGCAATAGAAATAATTTTGAAAAATTTTCCTGATACAATTATTTCTGTTGACACTTATCAATCGGCAGTTGCTAAAGAAACAGTGAATGCAGGCGCATCCATTATTAATGATATCAGCGCAGGAAACATGGACAGTGATATGATTGCAACTGTTGCAAAATTACAGGTGCCATACATCTGCATGCACATGAAAGGTACGCCGCAGAATATGCAGCAACAAGCAACTTATGAAAACGTAACAAGAGAAGTGCTTGATTTTTTTATACAGAAAACAGATGAATGTAAACGTGCCGGGATAAACGATGTTATCATTGACCTGGGGTTTGGATTTGGTAAAACCATCTCACACAATTTTACCTTATTAAAAGAACTCTCTGCTTTTAAAATGCTTGATAAACCAATAATGGCAGGGCTTTCACGCAAATCAACTATTTATAAAACGTTAGGCGTAACTGCAGAAGAAGCACTCAATGGTACAACCGTTTTAAATACATTGGCTTTGAAAAATGGAGCAAATATTTTAAGAGTTCATGATGTAAAGGAAGCTAAAGAAGTTGTTACCCTCCTAAATCTTCTCTAATAAATTTAAACCTGTCAGG